>JACOEF010000341.1 GCA_024998705.1 Nitrospira sp. | reverse complement strand
GCGTGCGGCACGGCGCACCTTGCCGACCATGCGAGCCAGCTTCTTCCGACTGGCTGCTCTGGCTGGAGACTCCAAAATCAGCACGTCGGAGTCCCGATGCGCCACCACGGCTTTCCCCCACCCCTTCATCCAGGAGGAGGGAATCACCACGCCTTCTTTGGTGTCCTTCACGGCTTTCATCGGCAATGCATCCAGTGTATCTGCGGCAGTATACCATGGTGCTGTGGCTCTGTAGTCAGCGTCGGCGATTTTACGAGCCGCTCGACTGTCGTTTGTCGCTTGATTCTCTGAGGGCTCGATTGTAATCGTCACTGCCGAACCACTCCCTTGCGGCGTCGCCTGCTGGTTTAACGATCTTGTCGTCCGAGGCCATTTCACTGTGATCATTTTTGTGTCAGAAACTATCCAAAACCTCAAAGTCTCCTCTAAACAGTCGAAGCAATAGAAAGCTCTTAAATGCTTGATTTGTAGTGCTTTTGCGGGAAAACCATTGCAACAGCGAACATTGTCAAAATCTAGCTTTTTGCCTTCACACGGAAGAGGCCACTGGTTCGATACCTGTATCGCCCACCATTCGTTTCCCGACGATTCCAACACCGCTTCCTACCTGCAACATCGTGCTTTATCTCGACTTCCTCGACCATAGGGTGGTCGCCTCCCTTCACTGGACAGAATCAGCACCCTGAGCTAGACTTTTCTCACAAGGAACACACATTCGTCTTTACGAATGTTCCGACAGAAGAAAGAGAGGCTTAGTATGCGCGGGACTGTAGCAACGATCATTTTAGGATTAGTGCTGACGACTGGCTGCTCGACCACCAATCAGGCTGCGACACAAGACCAGAACTACAACGCGCCGCTTAGCATTTATAGCGCAATGGACAGTACCTCGTTGGTCTATTCCGACCCTTCGGCTGCCTCACAGGCCAATGACAACCCCTATCGGTGGCTGGGATTCGTCCTCCACCCGGTCGGCCAACTCGTTGACTACACCGTAAACCGTCCGCTGTATGCCATTGCCAAACACGCGCCCTACATCTTCGGATACACGTCCGAAGATTCGATGATCGATTCCCAGCGCCGGTAGCACTGCTCGACACTTCGCCGGCCGGGCCACCTCCCGGCGGCGAAGTGACCTCGCCCCCCGTCCGACTGCCAGTCGCATCTCCCGAACCATTCAGGTATGCTTTCCTCCGTAATCCTGTTCTACGTTGAACCCGAGCCTCGAACCGGCTATGCATCGCCGACTCTCACTGCTGCCGTTATGCTTCACAGTCTGCGCCCTCTGGACGGGATGCGAAACTCCGCCACCCCCCAGGCCTCCGCTTCCCCCTTCGGAGAGCGATCTCGATCTCATGGGGCCCACAAAACTCTGCGATTCACGGCAGGCATTCCTGGCGGCACATCCCGGCGTTGCGCCTCACATCGAAACCTGGGGCAGCGGGCAAGAACTCCGTATTTCCTCCGAGCAAAGCCGCTCCAAGAGCGATGAATCATATTTTTTTGACGAGGACGGAACGCTGGTCGGAATGTTGTTCGTGTTTCGCTCCGGACTCGATCTAGCCCCCTACAGGATCCTCCGATACACCCTCTCCCAACTCAAGCCCAGTCTCGAGTTTTATTTGACGGTGGCACAGTTGGTTGATCGCCAAAACATGGAATCCAGTACCATCTATGACACCGGGGACGAAAAAACGACGACCCGATACTTGGTATTGGGTGAACGCGGCGACCAACGCCTACTCGAAGCGTCCTTTACAATCGATCCGTACGTGAAGCTATTTTCTCCGTACCGCAAGGAGTTTCTTGACCGCCTCCGCGAGACGTCCACGCAAACCGGCGGCCGACAACTCGACAAACAGGGAGCTGAGGACAAGGAGCCCTTCGCATCCCTGCAACAGTTTGCCCGTGGCCAAACGGCGCAACTTGCCTATTGCGGAACAAAAAACCAGGTCATCGCCCTCGACGCGTACCAAAAGGCCAGCACCTCTGGATTCACCAGTACAATTTGGCAAGCGGAGCTGCGCCACCGTTTGGGAGTCTCCTGGGAAGCGGCCGGCAACTTAGAAAAGGCCAAAAGCGAACTCGTCGCCTCCTTAGCCTTACGCCCCAATTCGCCGGAGGTCGTCAACAACCTTGGTGCCGTGTACTTGAAGTTGGACGATAAGAAAAATGCTTTGGCCTCCTTCGAAAAAGCCATATTGATGCGCCCTAACTACGCCATTGCCCGTTTCAACGTCGCCGAGGCCATCGCGGATGACAACCCGAGGCGGGCTATTACGGAATATGAAACGTACCTGGCCATCGTCGAAGGCATTCCCGAAGAAACGGACCGCGCGGCGCTCGCACAAAAACGCGTGCAAGCACTCAAGCACCAGTAGGATTGGGCAGAATACTTGATCGGTGCTGAATCGATGTAGGGAAAGCGGGGCGGATCAGCGGGGGGTTTTTTCGGCCTCTACCTGACTCGTCTTACACTCGATACACAAGGTCGTCACGGGGCGTGCTTTCAAGCGCTTGTAGGGAATATCGCCCTCACAACCTTCGCAAATACCATAAGTCTGGGTGGCGAATCGCCCGAGCGCCTCATCAATCTTCTTGAGCAGTTTCCGCTCACGCTCGCGAATACGAAACGAGAAATGCTGGTCCGCCTCGGCGGAAGCCTGATCGCTCACATCGGGAAACACTTCCAACCCGGTAGGATTCGTCAGCACCACGCCGGCTTCAGCTAAAATCGCCGCACGTTGTCCTTCGAGGTCCGCCAGAATGTCGGGATACTTGACCCCGTTGGCTTTGGATGGCTTTCGCCGGGCAGCAGTGGTTTTTTTCGTGGACGTCTTCATCAAATACTCGGAATCGAGATGCCGGTATTGTCTTCAGACCGTAGCCAGAAATCCGACTATAGCAGCCGTAAATCAACGGGGTCAATCCGTTCGTCGAGGCTCCGCCAAGGCATCATCATCCCCCTCACCAAAACGCCCTGCTTAGAGATCCCTCCGGCCCTCGATCGACTTGACGAGGGTCACTTCGTCCGCATACTCGATGTCCATCCCGACCGGAATGCCATAGGCAATGCGAGAAACCCGGACGTGATGCGGCTTCAACAGCCGAGTGAGGTAGATGGCGGTGGCCTCGCCTTCGATCGTGGGGTTCGTCGCCACGATCACCTCTTCCACCCCTCCCGCCTTCACTCGATCCAACAACTCCTCAGCGCGAATGTCCGATGGCCCGACACCGTCCAGCGGGGACAACACCCCGAGCAGGACGTGATACAAGCCCCGATAGCCGCCGGCGCGTTCGACCGCGTACAAGGTGCTGGGCTCTTCGATGACGAGAATCTTACTGCGATCACGCTTCGGGTCTCGGCAGAACTCACAGAGTTCCCCTTCGGCAATGTTGCGGCATTGCCGGCAGAACGACAGCCCGTCCTTCACCGCCTGAATCGCGTCGGCAAGGCGCATCGCATCGTCCCGTTCAGCCTTGAGCAGATGAAAGGCCAGCCGCTGCGCGCTCTTCTGGCCGATCCCTGGCAGACGCACCAACTCACGCACGAGTTTTGCCAACAAACCTTGCTGATCAACACTCATGGCACATCGCCAAATCGGTGCGGCCGTCGGCCATCAAAATAAACCGGGGATCTTCATCCCGCCCGTCACAGCCTTCATCTCTTCAGCCATCATGTCGCGTGACTTTTTCAGCGCATCGTTGCCGGCCGCCACAACCAAGTCTTGTAACATCTCGACATCGCCGGCCTTCACGACCTCCGGATCGATCTTGACACTCAGCAGATCCATCGCCCCGTTGACCGTCACCGTCACAATTCCACCACCCGCCGTTCCTGACACCGTCTTACTCGCGGCCTGCTCCTGCACCTTCGCCATCTGTTCCTGCATGGCCTGCGCTTGCTTCAAGATGTTGGACATATTCCCGAATGGACTCTTCATTCCTGTACCTCCTGCGCCGGAGCAGTCGTGCGAACCTCCGCCAGCTCTCCGCCGAACATCTCCAGGGCTTGTTTCACAAGGGGCTGCGCCTTCGCCTGTTGCGTCAAGATCAGGCGCTGTTCCTGCTCCTTCGCAACTCGGATCTGCTTCATCGTAGGGGCGGCCCCTGGATCCTGTTCCGCCACCTCGACGATCCGAATTCGTATGGCACACCCGTAAAGACTCTCTCCCAATGCCGCCAAGGCCTGCAGGTTGTCCTCCTTCTCCAACATCGATCTGGCGGTGGTGACCTGTTTGGCAAACCCCAACGTGATCAGCCCGCCCTCAATCTTGACCAGACGACCCATTTCAAGGAACGGTGCGATATTAGGATGATGCGTGGAGACAGCATCTTGAAACTGCTCCCAATTCACCTCCACCGCAACGGCCGAGGCCTCGGCAGGGGCAGCCACCTTGGACTCGCGCTGAACCGACGCAGCAGAAGCCGGAGCATTCATGGGGGCCGAGGGAGGCGCCGCAGGCGGGCGTGCAGGCGGAGCTGCTACTTCCCGCGGGCGTGCGGCCGTGGAAGCCTTCGAGGCGCTCCCGCTAGAAACAGACGGTTTCGCGATGCTGTCCTGACTGACTTTCACATCGGCAAGTTTGGCCGATGGCGGCGGTGTCGCCTTCTCCTGAGATTGCGCAGACGCCGGTGCCACCACCCGACGATCGGCTGCCGGCTTCTCGGGCTGAACACCGGGTCGGCTGGATGCCGGTTGGACCTCAGCATTTCGCAATAACCGGGTGGCACGGACCGCCGCCGTTTCGAGCACAAACCGCGGATGGGCACTGACTCGCAAGCTGTCTTCGGCAGCGGCATACATCCGAAACAAGTCCTGCAATTGCTCCACGCTGAACCGCCCGGCGTCGCGAACCAGTTGCGTCAAATCTTCTTCGGTCGCTTCGATGAGGCTCCGCAGCTCCGGCCCTGACGGCACCACCGCTGCCACCAGCATATTCCGCACATACTCCACCAGATCGGCGCAGTACGCACGCACGTCGTGTCCCTGATCCAACAACGCCGCAATGACCTGCAAGGCCTTGGCGCTGTCCTGTTGAATCACCGCCTCGACCATGGCTCGTATGCGTTCTTGCGGGACCGCGCCGAGCAATGCTTCGAGATCCTCATGGCGAATCGTCTTGCCGCCGAACGCAATAATCTGATCCAGTAAGCTGAGTCCGTCGCGCATGCTGCCCTCGCTGGCTCGCGCCAGAGCCATCAGACTGCGGTCTTCGATGCTCAACCCGTCTTGATCGGCGACATGCCGCAATCGTTGTACAATTTCGGCTTTGGAGATCCGGCGAAAATTGTAGTGCTGGCAGCGTGACAGGATCGTCGCGGGGATCTTATGAATTTCTGTCGTCGCGAAGATAAACACGACATGGGCGGGGGGCTCTTCCAGTGTTTTCAGCAGAGCGTTGAACGCCGAATTGGAGAGCATGTGCACTTCGTCGATAATGTAGACCCGATACTGCCCCCGGAACGGCGTAAACTTGACGTTCTCGCGAATCTCGCGAACGTCGTCCACGCTGGTGTTCGAGGCGCCGTCGATCTCGACCACATCCACCGACGTGCCCTGCGTAATCTCCTGGCAATTCGCACATGTATTACACGGCGTTCCCGTCGGCCCCTGCTCGCAATTCAGCGCTTTGGCGAGAATACGGGCGACCGTCGTATTTCCCACTCCGCGGGTACCGGAAAAGAGAAAGGCATGGGCAATCCGCTTCGTCGCGATCGAGTTCATCAACGTCTGCACGACGTGTGACTGTCCGATGACGTCGTCAAAGGTCCCCGGCCGGTATTTTCTTGCGGAGACTTGGTAGTCCATGGGGCGTGAATCATTCCTCGTGAATCGTACCGTCCATGGTTTGGACGCTTCACGAATGACGTGTCACGAGAGACGTCATCAATGAAAGTGGGGCCAGGTGATCCTGCGGCACACAGAACGAACCGCTTACCGTTGCTTCCTTCCGGACCTGGCGGGGTTCACAGGGTTCTGTTGCACAGGGCCCGGCCCCGTTACAGTTACAATATCTAGTCCATTGCCCCGATTGGCGAGGCGACGACTGAGCACAGGTCCCCTCAAACCTTACGCGGCATTTTTGATGACGGAGAGGGTGGGCATTCGAAGTCGCGCTCACGCGCTCCCACTGAGGGGGCCTGCCCCCTCGTGTCTCCCCACGCAGGGGAGTGTCTCCCCCGCGATCCCCCCTCGTTCGAATCCCACCGCATCCGTTCGCGATGGCCATTCCAACTCACACGCCTTCTCAATCTTGCAAGGCTCTGTTTGATGGCGGAGAGGGTGGGATTCGAACCCACGGTCCCGTTGCCGAGACGCATGCTTTCCAAGCATGTCGATTCGTCCACTCTCGCACCTCTCCGCGATCG
>JACOEF010000912.1 GCA_024998705.1 Nitrospira sp. | reverse complement strand
GCAGGCAACGCCCTCACGTTTGCCATCGTCCTCGCTGAAGAGGGACAACTCATTGGATCAATCGGGATGGAAATCGCCCGCGAGCACCAACTTGGGCGACTGAGTTACTGGCTGGGTATGGCCAACTGGAACCAGGGCTACTGCACCGAAGCAGTCCAAGCAGTCCTCGACTACGGCTTCACCCACCTCTCACTCCATCGCATCTACGCCCCTCACTTTCACAATAACCCGGCCTCGGGACGTGTTTTACGAAAAGTCGGGATGACCCACGAGGGCCGCATGCGCGAACACTACATTCGGTTTGGGGAATTGGTTGATGTCGAGATCTACGGGATGCTGCGGAAGGAGTTCGTGAGCCGGCAATCCGGCCGGTCGTGAGTGGAAAGTCGCCCCTGCAAAAGAAACCGGTGCGGCTGAGGAAGCCGGGGCCCTGACAAAGACTCTGCCCCGGTTGCGCCTTCAAGGCGACACAGGGCCCGCAATTTTCAGACTGGAAGGCAGAGAAACCAACAGGGACTGTATCGATTCAGATCATACGTACGCTACCGTGGCATGAACCGGCGCAGGGAGCACCGTCAGTTGCGGATCCTCTCATGGCGGAGTCTGCACAGACACGTTGGCGGAGGCTTCGAATTCCTTCAGCCAGAACAGGAGTGTCCACGCTATCCAGTAGGAACGGTCGCGGGTCTGCAAATCGGTCAACAATGTTCCACCACGTCGCTGCGCTTCTCCGCTCGCGCGTTCGACCACGGCGTCCACACGAACACTGTCCGTAAAGAGATGAAAGGGCAAACCAAGACCGCTGCCATCGATGTTGCCGGTAATCAACGGAACCATCTGGAAGAGATAAATACCCCAGCAGTCGACATAAACATGTGCAATCGGTTTCGCCCCGGGCGCGAGCTGTTGCTCATGCAACTTCGAAGGCGGCACGATATGCACGCTGGCACAGCCCGAGGCTGCGAGGAGTTCGCAGGCCAACACTATAGCCAGAGGCGACCAGATCCTTTTCACAGTAGTCTCCGGAGAAAGGGTAGGGATGGTGCGCGGATCGAGCAACGGGCGGGACACCCGAAGACTCATGGCAGCTCGTTTCAACCACCTCACCGGTAGAGGCTCCATCCCCCACAACTTACCCTCATC
>JACOEF010000587.1 GCA_024998705.1 Nitrospira sp. | reverse complement strand
GGTATGCAGGATCGACGAATGATCGTTCCGCGTGGCGCTCCCGTTCGGCTTGTTCTCGATTATGCGGACACGAACCGAAACGCGCATAAATTTACGTTGACGGCGAAAAATACCGAAATCACGTCGCCGACTATCGACGGCGAGACACGGAAGAGCGTCACCATTGATTTTACGGCGGGCGACCGTGGCCAGGAGTTCTATCGACTGTCCTGTGAACTGCCTTGCATTGCGATGGATGAACTCGTCGACTACATCATCACGGTAGGCCCGCCCAGGGCTGCAGCTTAGACGTATACGGTTCCCTCACGGGTGATTGCGCCAGAAAGCTCCGTCCCATGCGTTTCTGTCCGCTCCCTCCCTCCCCAAGCCGATTGCGGTAAACGCGACGACGCTGGTTCACTCACTGCTCTGCGGCGTCAGTCTATCCAATGTGCAGACGTGGACGCCTCGCGCCCGCGCTTCAGGCCCAAATCAGCCGCCCAAAGGCGGTCTGACGGCCAGCCTCGCATCTGTCGGTAGTCCTTTCCCCAAATCGCTGTGCAAAGATGCGGCCTTGCGTTTCGCGGAGCGTTTGCGCGTCACGGAATACGTAGTAGGCACGCCTAGCCTGAAGAGTGGGGTAAGTGACATTCCACTAACGGCCCCTTGGTACAAGTGTGCTGTTGTTGGCTGTCTCGGCCTAGCGGGTTAGCCCATGGGGATTCGGCCAGAGCAGGTGTCGCGAACATGTTGAAAAATTGGTGCCCCCGACACGAATTGAACGAGCGACCCGCGGTTTAGGAAACAGGCCAGGACAGATTTTGAAACGCTCGGTGTATCAAATGGTTTCCCCATTTTTATCGTGAAAACATGTGCTTGCGCGCATTCTACTGATTGGATCGCTTCGAGGCGTATAGGTGGGTTTTGAAATTTTTTAGCACAAATTTAGCACAGCAGCTTGGGGTGAACCCCTTCGGTGAGACAGTTCGTGAGGAACAGCGATAACCCAGTTCGTGTTGCAGGCTGAGGGGGATCTCGCGACAAGTGGTGAGATTTGGGTCCGGTTTGAGTAGAATGGGAGGGACTGGCTCAATAATTCAGATGGGCGAGTGCGGAGGAGGGGGCCACGATGCGACAAACAATTAAAGCTCGCTATCATGACGGAGTGTTACAGCCGTTGGAACCTCTCGCGCTGACTGATGACGCGGAAGTGCAGGTTACGGTCGATACCGAGGTTGCCCTCGGTGCGGACGAAATTCTGCGGCGTGCTGCACAAGTCTATCAAGGGCTGACTGCCGACGAGATCGCGCAGGTCGAGTGCATCGCATTGGATCGGCAGCACTTCTTCCGTGAGCTGGCTGCCTAATGCCGCAACCGGCTGTCCTCTTCGATACCGATATTTTCTCTGAACTCCCGCCTCGCTCCTTTGGTTCGCCACCTCGCGGTGGCCTTGGTGAAGCCAGACTCCCACTTATCTTACTGTCTGAAATTCCGGAGCCCCCTCTGGTTATGTATGCCACAATCCTCAATTGATATCATCGCCGAGCGCGTACCAGCTTTTGATGGGTCATTGAGACGTAAGTTTTTTGTTGGCGTATTGGTACTGCTGACTTTTCTGGTATCGACCCCGGAAACTTCCAATTGGATAAAGTTTGATCCTCAAAGCAGTCAAGTATGGAGCCTGTCGCTCTTTACTATTACATTTTTTCTTCTCGTGTTCGCGGTAGGGAGCGCAATTGAACTGTTGGGAGAAGTATCGCTGAGTAGAGCAATCGGTGGAGGCTTTTGGGGTATAAGAGAACTCTTCGCCGATGAGTTTGCCCAGAAAAACCAACGGAAGCCTTCGTACTTCATAAACAGATTTCGATTTTATATCTATAGGCTAATATGTTTACCCGTATATTTCTTCAAGTATTTTTTCAAAGGAGCAGTTGGTCGTTCGGACTACCGTCTTGACATCACCCCTTTTTTATCACCGCTTTTGTCACCGCGTGGTGTAATCAAACTCGACAGCCTTCCGCAGCAAATAAAGGATGGTATTTGTAATCCTCTAGGACCAAAGTCTGACCTGGCATTTCATTTTCTTGCTGAATCCTTCACAACAAAGGTCGATCGCCACTGGGCAAGAAGCCTGGTTAATCGGTGTAGAGATGTCCTGGCCATCTGTACCGCTACGGTTGTGATCATTCTTTACGGCGCAATCGTCCAAGTGGTGCCATTTTATACTAACCATCCCGAACGGATGGCCCAGCAGCTTCGCGAAGCTAACGACATAATCAGGCTAACCAACCTTAATTACGATAGGCTAACGAGCACGTTGTCTAGTCATGCCCGTGCATTGGAGCAATCAGAATGTACCAAAAAAGAGGGACCTCAAACGTCTCTTTGTAAGCACCTGAACTCTGTGCACTCCATGCTTGCTGACCGATCAAATGAGATCGGTAGAAATCATTATCATTGGGGGCTGTCTGAGGATAGGTACTCTAAGACGGGCTTGGCAGTTTTGGACTTGCATGAACTGACTCAAGTAATTGATAAATTGAATAGTTATAGCCTTTTTATCAACCGGATTAGACTTAAGGACTTCCCTAATCACGTAGAAGCGACGAAGGCAGCGGAAGAACTTGTGCGGTTATCTGTTCAGGCAACGAGCGATCTTGGCAAAATAGATTCCACTCGGTTAGAGACTGACTCTACATATTCCCGATGGATGCGGTTGTGCGGGCTCGCTCTGCTGTTTTGTGGGTTCATGTGGCTTGGATTGTGGATCACCATTAGAAACTCATTGGTAAGCCTTATCGACGGATTAGCGTCAATAGATAAATAAAGTTTACTGACTCCGCATCTTGTAACAGCGCTCTTGGACAGTCCTCCATGAGGCCTCGCACGGACCTCGGCATAGACCGCTTGATCACCGAATCTTACCTGTTGTGCATCCGCCGAGGTGCCCCCCAAAGTAGACCGCACGGATATCGCTGAATTCTCGTCATCGTCCCAAGCTACTCTGACTGAGTCTCCGCTGTTGCCAGTTCCCGAGCCAACACTTTGCCTTTCACGAAGCTGTCCCTGGCCGTTCTGCTCGATACCGATATTCTCTCTGAACTTCTCAAGCAACATCCTCTCGTCGTGCAGCGAGTGCGGAATTATCTTGCTGAACACCATCGGCTGGCCTTCTCGATCATCACGCGCTATGGACTCCTGCGTGGACTGAAGGCCAAACAGGCACGGACTCTAGAGGCTGCCTTTACCTTGCTATGCCAAGCCAGTCTCATTCTTCCGATCACCGACCAAGTCGTGGAGCGTGCGGCGACGTTATACGGCGTCCTGCATCGACAGGGGGCCTTGCTGCCCGATGCCGATCTCCTCATTGCCGCCACCGCTTTGGAGGCGCAGCGTCCTTTGATCACGAATAATCTCGCTCACTTCCAGCGCATCCCTGGCCTCAGTGTCGAAAGCTGGAAACGGTAAGCCTAACCCAGCGAGCCTGCTTCCTTACGATGATCTGACCTCGCGGCTTCACTCAGCGTTGCTCCTATCCCAGAACGCGGGGAATGCCCTCCAAACTTTTTTTCGCGCACCACTCAAAAACCAGCTGATTTCCGTCTGCTCCCTGTCCCGCCTCCGAACGATGCTCACAATTGCCGCTCTGAGCGCACGAAATCGCACATACGCATCTATATGCCTACTTCCCTTCATGTTGTAACTGTCACAAAATCTGTCCTCTGCTGTCCCCTCGTGTCCCCTAGTGACCTCTTCCGGGGCCTTTGCTTCGCTCCAGTGATTCGCCTAGGGTGAGACGAACAGGAACAGAG
>JACOEF010000049.1 GCA_024998705.1 Nitrospira sp. | reverse complement strand
CGCTCCTGCTCAATAGTACGGTTGACGTCAATGACTCAAACCACGGTGGGACGGCTGGTCCCCCACCGCCTTGCACAAGTTGCTTCGTCAGGTGGCGTGGAAGAGTCCCGCCTCCAGTCCGAACCTGAGATATTCCTGCAAGCGGATCTTGAGATTGTCTTCACGCTGGGGCGCGAAGACATCGTGAAACACGCCCATCTCGGACTAGTCGTCCGCTCCACGGCTGATTTCTTCAGGACAATGCCCGGCCAACTGACCATAGGCCGGCTGCCCGTATCGACGGGCCGTGAAAGCCGGCCTCACGCGAGCCTGCGTCGCCACAGTGAGCGCGAGTATTTCCGGATCGGTGAGGCTGCCTTTGGGCTGATCGGCCTCCAGCAACGCCGCATCCACGGCAAGATCCGGCTGACAGCGATACCGGCGCGGCACAATGGAATTCAACGGCACGAATGAAAAACGACAGCAGCCCTGCTGGTTTTGATCGGACAGCACTGGATGGGCCCAGGCATCGCTCGCAGCCAGCGCTGCGGCAAAGATCGTGTTGGAGGCAAGATCGAGACGCACCGTATGGACTTTCCCGATCACCGTGGCATTGACGATGGTTAACACCCCTCCGGCAGCCAGACCGTCAGGCGCCGCAAACGCCACCCCGGTCGGCTCTGTCGCATCAAGCAGCGTATTCGTGATGGAGACTTCCGTGCTGTCCACCGAGACCACACCCCCGACCAGACAATGGTCGATCTCGACCTGCGTGCCGGCCCCCTCGACCACCAGGGAAGGCTCAGCGGGCGACAAGGGTTCTCCCTCCCGCGTAAGGCCGAGTCCCGGGACCAGCGTGCAGTGGCGCAACCGCAGGATACGCGTGCCGATGCCGCCGGCCGCAGTCACCCGCACCCGCCCCCCGGTAATGAGTAGCCCGTTCAGCGTCAATTCAGAACCGGGCGCCAGGCTGATCGACCAATCGCCCCCGAGCACGACCGTCGGTCGATGTTCATTGGCCGCGCGCACCTCCACCTTGGCAGCGGCCTGAACCGTCATCGTCAGGGTTTCCTGATAACGTCCACTGTCGTCGATCTCCACGATCCCACCGGCCTGAGTTGCCGTGAGTGCGGCTTGCAAACTTTGCCCCTGTGTCACCACGGCGAACCCGCCGCCCAGCGCAAAGGTCTTGCTGCGTTCGTATGCCCCGCCGCCGGTGGGCATGCTGAAGCCGTAATGACAGGTTACCCGCAGGTTGACCGGTGCCGTGCCGGAAGGAAATGCGATCCGCCCGAGCACCGGATCGATCGACACCTTGCTCACCGGCAGGTGCGCCCAACTCACGCCGTCGTCGGACAGATTGCACACCTGTACATCGCCGACTGCCGTCGCCATATTGTCCGTCTCGACGAACAGGCTCAACTGCGCCCCATAATACCGATCGAGATACCGGTCCAATACCCTCCGGCTGATCGGCTCCGGCACATTGAGCGGTTCGGCAATGTGGGTAATGTCGGTCTCCGATTGCGGCCGCGTGAACAGTTGGAAGTTGTTCCCCAGCGGACTGCACAGAAACCGTTCGTCATCGACACGAAAGGCCGGCGAGCGGCGGAGCGAAAATGCATCCAGGCGCCAGAGAAACAACCCGATGTTGGGAATGTTGTACCGTCCCTGTTGAGTGTCGATCCGCCGTACGTCCACGGAATGCGCCAGACTGTTAAAGGCCGTGCCGCGCCGCTCCAACGCCTCCCAGTGACGCAGATCGGGCGTGACGACATTGGTCGGCCGGACATGGTTCATGTATTGGCTGGTCTCGAGCCACTGAAAAAACTCGACGACCCGGGCATTCCACCCCGTGACATCCCTCGCCAACTGTTCGAGCACCGTCGCTGTGCCCTTGCGACGCCGATAGGCGATCGTGTTTGCGACTTCCGCGCGGACGCTCCTGGTACGTGCAGTCACGCCATGCAGCGTCCGATAGCCGATCAGGTCGCCGATATACGGCGCAACCCAGTCGGCGCAGGTTTCGATGAACTGGTCGTCGTAGAGCTGGTCGAGATTCTCGCGGAGGACGGCGATGTCTTCCGCCAGCACTGCGCACAAGGCGCGCAGGGGTCCGCCCTGTTCCGAGTCGCGAATGCGATAGAGCGCCGGAAGGAGTTGGTACAATTTGTCTACTTCAGGATTCATTGGATCGCCTTCAGTTCAGTCAGTGACGCAGGGTCGAGCAACAACAATTCCGCAGCCGGCACCAGACCATCTGCGCCCATGGCAGGACGGTCCGCGATCAGGCGTGGTTGGATAGCGGGTGTCGGCGCGTCGTGACGGGCGAACGTATCGATGTCGACCGCGACCACTCCCGCGATGGACTGAATCGCCGCAATCGCGTCACTCAACGCCACCGGCTGGCCGAACGCCCTCGTTTCAAAGGCGTACCGTCGCTGCAAATCGGCCGACACCTCCGCCAGCACGGTCTCGCTCACGTAGTCCGGATGCACCGTCACGGTCCCTGCGAGTTCGAACCACGCCTGCCGATACGTCTTGACCGTAAAGGGAACATAGGGGTCACCATAGGCACGAAGCGCATCCTTAAGCTTCGTGATGACAGACCCGTCTTCGGCGAGCACCTCTCCGCCAGGCCCGGCCACGGTGAGGAAAATACTGCGCTTCCGTCCGTCCCACACCCACCCGGCCTGCGCTTTGGCGACGCCCGAAAAGGTTCTGGCGAAGTCCTCATAGTCCTGCAGCGACACCGCACGCTCCAAGGTCAAGACGGTCAGTGGGGCATTCGTGCGCGCGTCGTCACGTGACTCCGGGTCCTCAGCCCCTTGCGCCGCCTCCGGATTCACCACGCCCTTCAGCCCCAGCGGCCGGCTCATCAAGAGACTCAATTGACCGGCCTGCACCAGCCCACCCAATCCGGTGCCTTTCCGATATTCCGCCCGTACATTGTTCTGACCGGTCGGCAGCCGCGCTCCGCTGAGTCCGTCCCCAAAACGGATCGTCGTGCGGCCCTCATCATCCAGCCTGGTGATATAGATGCGTTCCGTAGGACCATGACCGTAGAAGAACGGCACCTCCTGCCACAGCACCTCGTTCACGTAGACCTTGAGCGTCGAGGCCGAACCGTCGGGCGTGTCGGCGCCGACATAGGTCAGGGGTGGTTGGCGTAGCGTGAAGTGCTGGTAGGGAACCGCTGCATCGCCGCCCCCCAGCGGCTCCCTCACCGTCTCGCCATGCGTCGCGGCGGCTACGTTGGCATTGATACGAACCGTTGTGCGTTCGTAGACATGCGATAAGGACGTTGCCAGTTGCAGGGTCGTCCGGTCGCGATCATGCGTGATGCTTGTCCCGACGGCGTCGTCGATGAAGACGATTTCTGAGACCGACGCATCCTTAGCGTCGGCTGCGACCAGTTCGATGTCGCCCGCGCTGATATCGAGCGGACCCGTCAAGCCGTCACGATCCATCAGGGGCAGGCGCACCAGCGGCGGCACGCCGTCGATCAAGGCCGCGCCGAATTCCGCCGGTGTCATGGGCACAAATTCCAGCCCGATCCGCTGTGAAGGCCCGCCGAGCAAATGCAGCACATCGCCAGGTGACAGCGTGACCGACCCGCCGTCATCCAACAGCAGCATCGGAGGGAGCGGCGGCGTACCGATCGGTACCCTGTGTCCTCTAAGCGGCACCGGGCGGGGATGTCTGATCCGGATCGCCTGACGCATCCCGCTCACGGCGAGCGGGCGACCCGGCATAAGCCCTTCGACGAGTTGTTCCAACGACAGGGTCTCGCCATAGACCGGATAGGACAGTGGTTTCTCCGCTAACGCGAGTTCCTCGCTCTGGGCCGCCACCGTCATGGTGCGTAGCAGGTCCAACTTGGAGTCG
>JACOEF010000911.1 GCA_024998705.1 Nitrospira sp. | reverse complement strand
CCGTCTGCCACGTTGATGATCAACACCGCGTCCCATTCGAGGCCTTTGGCGGAATGAATGGTGGAGAGGACCAAGGTGTCGCTGGGATGTTGGACCGCGCCGGATCGGGTGGAATGGCCGGAGTTGTGAATGGCTTCGAGGACGTCGTTCAGGTTCGGGAGATCTTGATACCCGCGGACCAAGAAGGCGAGCGCGGCCTGTCGTTCGCGCATGTCGTCAGGGTAGTGGCGTTTGAGGGGTATCGCATAATGATCGAGCACGGCTTGGAGCCGAAGAGAGAGGGGAATCGCCT
>JACOEF010000910.1 GCA_024998705.1 Nitrospira sp. | reverse complement strand
TTTGCGCATCCCCTTTCCGACGCGATGGAAGGCATCACCCATTCGATCTGCACGCTGGAATTTGAAGACCACCGGCCGCTGTACGACTGGGTGGTCGAGAACTGCGAGACGCCCCAGCGGCCGCAGCAGATCGAGTTCGCCCGCCTCAACGTCACCTTCACTGTCATGAGCAAACGAACATTGCTCGATCTGGTGGAACGCAAACTGGTGAGCGGCTGGGATGATCCTCGGCTCCCGACGCTGAAGGGCCTTCGCCGCCGCGGCTTCACGCCCGAGGCCCTGCGGGCCTTTTGCGAGGCCATCGGCGTCGCGAAACGGGATGCCGTGGTCGAAATGCAACTACTGGAACACTTTGTCCGGGAAGACCTGAACAAACGCGCACCCCGCGTGATGGCTGTGCTGCGCCCCTTGCGTCTCGTCATCGAGAATTACCCCGAAGGACAGGTCGAGCAGCTTGAAGCCGTCAACAACCCGGAAGACCCGTCGGCCGGGACACGGCAGGTGCCCTTTTCGCGCACCCTCTATATCGACCAAGAAGACTTTCGAGAAGATCCGCCCAAGCAGTTCTTTCGCCTTTCTCCAGGACGCGAGGTGCGGCTGCGGTATGCCTACATCATCACCTGCGTCGGCGTGGTGAAGGACCCGGCCACGGGCGAGGTCACGGAGGTGCGCTGCACCTATGACCCTGAAACCAAGAGCGGGGGAGCGCAGGCACAACGGAAGGTGAAGGCAACGATCCATTGGGTATCAGCCTCACAGGCCCTCGATGCGGAAGTCCGGCTTTATGAGAGCCTCATGCTCACGGATCCGGGGAAAATCCCCGCTGACCAGGATTGGACCCAGCACCTGAATCCCCATTCCCTGGAGCGGCTGCCCGCCTGCAAAGTAGAGCCGAGCCTGGCCTCGATCGCCCCCGGCACGAGAGTCCAATTCGAACGCGTGGGATACTTTTGCGCCGACCCCGATTTATCACCCGACAAGCTGGTGTTTAATCGAACCGTTACACTCAAAGACACCTGGGCCAAAATCGAGAAAGCTCAGACCCCGCGCTGATCGACCCCCTCCACATTCAATCAAGCCTATTCACCGTCCCACACAAAGTACGGGAGGCACCAACCTTCAGCCCCCTTGAACCCTGCCGCGTCGCTGAACGACAATCACCCCTCGCGCGATCGGTATTCGACAGAGAACAAAGGAGCCACGACGATGGTGACGGGATCAGGCAGTGAGGAGCATCCTTCGGAACACAGTTCCTTTCGCGAACG
>JACOEF010000586.1 GCA_024998705.1 Nitrospira sp. | reverse complement strand
CTCACAATAAATGCAGGCGGCGAAAAACTTTCCTGTGCGGTCCGTTTGACGTGTGCAGATTGTGACGCCAAGGGAAGCTCGCTGTTGTCAGCTCTTCGGCGGCCGATAGCATCGTCTTGCCTCGATGGATCCAGACCTCGAAATCGGCTGAAATCATGGACCCATTGTTGCACAGCCACGTAGCTGCCGCCGTCAAGTCCGAGGCCAAGGTTGCTCGCTACCGCGGCATTGACCGCATCGGTTCCTTCAGGATTCTCAGTTCCATCCTCATACCCAAGAAGGTCAGATCCCGAACGATATCGAAAAGCGTCAACCACCCGGAATAACTGCAGAGCAGGAGAGACACTTCCGGCAATATCATGGGTCTGATGAAAAAGTTCTCCTCGGTCGTTTCCTCGAATCCAACACCAGAGCGCTGCCGGTGTCGCAGACATGTTGGTGTCCGTTTTAGAAAAGGCTGGAAATGAACGAAGGCCAGGCACCTCACGGTTCAACGCAGTGACAAACCAGTTGCCAATCCCCCCAACAGTCGTCTTGCCGTCGATGAACTTACGAAGATTCACCAATGCCTTGGCGAAATCTCCTCCAGGCACCATAGTAAAAAACAGATATCGCGCCTGCTCTGGCACCGGCTCAAGAATACCTTTCTGGATTAAACTCATGGAACCCTCTCAGGCTTAGCTCTGGGAAACAGCGGCCATATTGTTTGTTACAAAAACGCTTGGGTTCGCTACGCGCTCTCCTCAGGAACTGGAT
>JACOEF010000050.1 GCA_024998705.1 Nitrospira sp. | reverse complement strand
CTAACACCCATTGCCGTGTCGGAAGTCGGACTTTCAAGGAACATCATGCTCCCCATTGAACCGGCATATCAACACAGACGTGCCACCCCACGACGAGAATTTCTGAACCTCCCCAATGTGTCTGCACAAGCCGCTACCACTTGAAAGAGCAGCCAGGTACCATGCGCGATTAAAGGATAGGTTTTGTCGCCCATCGTGAATCATAGCTGCAGCATCAAGGTCGCCAGCGTCAATCGTGGGCTTTCGATCAAATTTCAAAAACCGAACCAACTAACAAGTGTTTGCGTACGTTCTGTAAGAAGATTCTCCTCCTGGTCTATGTCAAGCATGGGCGGCTTACGCACTGCCTATAACCCGGTTTCCGTTCCATTGATTCCTATCAGCCCAAGTCCATACTTCGAAAGGTCGATTCCGATGGGAGGACAAGGACGCATCATTATTCTGCATTCGATCACTCACTCATCTAGCCCGATCAAATACCGCAATCTGCGTAGGCGGACCCCATACGGGATGAATGCTACCCAACGGAACAACGTAAACTGCATATCCATGAGCCGTGCCGATCTTCTGTGACCATTCAGCAAACTCGTTGCGAGACCATTCGAACCGATGGTCAGGATGTCGTCGACCGCGTGTTCGACGCGTATGCCAAACGACGTTATACTCGGCGTTTGGCGTTGTAACGACTGCCCTTGCTGGTCGAACATAATCAAACGCGACACCGACGAATGCATCTAGCTGCGGTGGCTCCAAATGTTCCACAACCTCTATTGCCGCCACGACGTCGTGGCCCAAGAAATCTTGATCGCGGTGCGTGAACAATCCCTCCAACAATTTGACCTTGTCAGTTCCACGGGGTCCTACTGCACTACCTATTCGGCGTCTCGCTCCTGCAATGCATTTATCGTCGTAGTCCACTCCAGTTAGTCGTTCGATTTCGATATCCACTGCCAACTCGGCAAGAAGCCAACCATGCCCGCATCCAAAGTCGATAATTGACCGAGGACCGACATCTCGAATCAGCTGTGCGACAGTCTGAATCCGCATCCCGGCGAGTGAATCCGGCAGCGGTAGCCGCGAACGAGACCCACCCTCGGAATAGGCAACCCGCGGCACGTGGACTCGGCGTTGGGCAATTCCCCAACGCAGCGCTGGGGTCGCTGATTCCAAACGAACGATATCCACCTTTCCACGTAGTTCACGCGATGCTTGAGGAATGACACCTGTTCCATTGGGCAAGCCTTCCACCGCCAAGTCGAAGTCGCTCAAGCGGTCCGCTGCTCGCGTGCCGGCTCTAGATCCAAACAGCCATACTGCTGTCGCCCCCGCGTCATATAAAATTGCTGCCGCGCATCGGACATCCCCCGCCCAATGCTCGCTGACTAGGAGTTCCTTCATCACTCGATCCAAGGTTCCGCGGCATAGACACTCAAGCGCGGTGGTTGAGAGGCTGAAGCGTTGACACTCACGACACGAGCCGGTAATGTGCCGACCGTCTCAGGACAAATCATCGTAACCCAGCGTCGAAACGGGGCAACGGACGTTGGCTGCAATAACCGGTCGATTCGGTCAATTAACCCATCTGGACTCATTGCCGATCCACAGACCAGCTCCACCTTTAGCTCAGATTCTTTCCCATGTCGGCGGATCCCGAGCAGGACAGAGTTCGGCGGAAGATGAAAGTGACCTTCAGTCAACT
The DNA here is from genome assembly GCA_024998705.1 of Nitrospira sp. Taxonomy (GTDB): domain Bacteria; phylum Nitrospirota; class Nitrospiria; order Nitrospirales; family Nitrospiraceae; genus Nitrospira_A. Next base: position 1,752 of record JACOEF010000050.1, on the reverse strand, counting down.
CGAGCATGGTCATGAGCAGCCCTGGGAACCGATGAGACATGCCAAGCGCGGCGCAGACTGCTTCGAGATCCATTGCGCGCAAACCGTCTCGGCAGATGTAGTAGATCCGTTGAGAGACAGAGCTCGTACAGACCGCGACTGAGACAAAGTGTGGCACGGTACCAGCAATATTCGACAACTCACTGCTCAACAGCGCGGGATCTTCAGGATCGCATTCGACGTAGATCTTGAACTCATCGTCGCAGCGTGGACGCTGAACCAAACCCACGAACGCGCCGAAGTTCAACTTGGATTCCGCTGCAGACACCCTCTGCACGGCTGACATGAATCGTTCAGCCAGATCCCTGCCGTGATAACCCTGTACGATCCGCGCCAGCGCTCTTACTGTGCGCCGGAGGCGCTCTTCGCCTGCCAGCGTGGGATCGAATGGTTGAAATTCGAATCGCAGGGCATCTAACTCGGCCTCGGAAAACGACCATTCTAGTGACAGTGCGCCAGGCTGAAGCCGATTCGATCGGTACTGCGGGTCAGAAGTAGGGAGTGCAAACGCCTGATCGAAAAGATCACCCAGTTCTCCTTGCAGGAGGTCTACGAAACCGAGCTCGCGCGTCATAGCCCCGAAACGAACCCGGAGATGATCCGACGCGACCTGCTTAGATCGTGTATGCGCAAAGCATGACAACATCGCTCACCTTCACTGGGTCGATTCGGCTGACATCTGTGCCGTTCACGTTCACGGTGCGGGCCAAATTAGCGGAGATGTGTTTCACCTCGAGTTTCCATGGAACTGGGGCCGGATCGCCTGGTTTAGGCGCCGCCACAAGCATAGGCGCTGGTAAGGTAACCTCGTCAAGTGGAAGTCCGCCGACACGATTGGGCTGTGCCTTGAGCGTCAGCGGCTTTGCCGCTCCCGAAGGCGGAGTCAAAGTCACGGTGACCCGGTCATTGTCATCGTAGGTAATGTCGGGCGCCGCGACGAGCGCGACCAGTATCCGCGTGACCTTGACCGATCGTCTGTTTGAGAAGGCGGGAAAGCGGTCCGCAGTTATTGGCAAAATGAGCACGTTGTTGCCGGCCTGACCGTCCGGCATATAGGCGAATGCCTGCCACGCGTCAGGAAATTCGTAACGCCCGCTATACGCTCGGAAAAGTCCCGTCCGACCGCGTTCGACTTCCATGGCCTTAAGCGCATCGGCTAGCTTCTTGGTTGCTGCATCACGCAATATCTCCCCACCCTCACGTGCGGTGTATCGGATGTGGAGGACCACGTCGGAGATCGTACGGTAGTCGAATGGCCGAAATTCAGACGGCAGTTCCAGTCGCCAGGAACTGATGACTCCAGCTCCTTCGAACTGCAGGTAACGCTCGTCGCGCAAATTGAACTCAAAGCTCGCCGGATCGTCACGGCCGGTACTGGTGACCACCGAACGCAAGCCCCCGGCAACGAACTCGAAACGCTGGTCCTCCGCGCCTGTCAGTGCGTATTGCGGCGTTATACGCGGGTCCACACGGATGCGATTGGCAAGGAGGGTGAGTTTGCATGGTACCGATGTATAGGGCCCGGTGACACAGGGAACTGTGATGTTGACTGCCTTGATACGCCGCAGGTAGTGGCCGGGGTGATCGAGATCGAAAATCGCTTCGGGCAGATCGATGAAACAAGCACCTTTCTCCTGGAGGGAAATCAAACCTTCCGGATGAAGGCTGGCGAGCGAAACATTCTTGGTGATCTCGTACTCCCGCGCGTTCTGG
>JACOEF010000324.1 GCA_024998705.1 Nitrospira sp. | reverse complement strand
GAAAGGCCTGATCTTCGATATCGACCACGGCGACGACCGCGTTCCTCAGTCCGCCATCCTTGGCAAGGTCAATAGTCGGCATAAACCGCTTGTCCCCATCCACCAAGGCCTTGTTTGGATTTTTCGGGCAAAACTTCGGATTCGGAAACTTGGAGAACGCAAACTCCTTCTTCTCCGCCTTCCCGGCATAGGTCACTTTCCCCGCAATCGTGCCTCCGGCAAACGAGGTGAGGGGCGCAGCCAAAAATGCTGCGGCCGCAATGCCGAATACTACTTTCATCGCACCCTTCTTCATGTCACTGCCTCCTTAGTAATGAACATTAACCGAAACCGAACTCCTGCTCCGTCACCACTCAATCACAAGGGCACAAGGGCTGGTGACCATTACCCCTTGTTAAGACAGTCGCAAGGATTTGACGTGGCTCCACGTCGACGACGCTTAGGCCTCTAAACATTTTTCTATACTGGAATCATACTCACACTGTCAACTTGAAATCCAGCCATCAAAGTTTCCTACGATTTCGCGCGATTAGGTACTGGCTTCGCATGGCCGAGAATGCGTGCGATCGACCCGCCCACCGTGGCCCGTACCGCATCGTCCTCATCGTGCAACGCCGCCTTCAAGATCGGCAACACCTCGACCCCGCCGATTTGACCCAGCGCCCTGGCGGCGGCAATACGTGGCCTTGGAATCGAGTCTTTCAGCAAGCCGGCAAGGAACTCCACAGCGGCGGTCGTATTGGCACCATGGGCCCTCCCCACCGCCTTCCCCGCAGCGGAGCGGGTACCAGGATCATTGTTTTGTGCCAACTGATACAAATCAGTTCCTACCGACTCAAACGGCTCCTCCAGCCGCAACAAGGCCGACACCACGGAAGCTTTGACCACCGGGTTTGGATCAGCCAAGGCCTTTCGTAGTGCCACCAACGAATCTCTGACGCCTAGTTCGCCCAAGCTGATCGCCGCCGAGGTTTTCACGGCCGGAATCTTGTCCTCCAACGCATGCTCCAACGCGGGAATGCCTTGCACCTTCCCGAGATCGCCCAAGGCGGCAGCAGCAGCTCCCCGCACAGATGGCTGCGTATTGGTAATGGCTTCCAGAAGGATCGAGAGTCCTCGCGCATCCTTCAGCTCCCCCACCATCCGCAACGCGGTCGCGCGCTCTTCCGGATTGGGGGCCGAGGCAGCCTTCAATATCGTATCCCACATCGCCGTCTGCCCAGTGTGGTACAAGGCTCCCGCCGCCGCAAGCCGCACTGCCGGCTGTTCGTCCTTCAAGGCTTTCTCCAGAAGGGGGATCACCGAACGATCCCCGCTCTTTCCCAACACTTTCAGCACCGTAGCCTTCACCAATCCCGCTTGATCGTCCAATGCCTTGCGCAAGCGAGGTGAGCGTCGCCCAGCCTCTAATTTCCCCAACGCCTCTGCCGCCAAGGCGCGTACCAGCCCGGACCCGTCACTCAGCCCATCCTCCAGCGCAGGAATCGTCTCTGGAGAATCCACATCTTTCAAGGCCGTGTAGGCGGCCCCTCGCATCTGCTCCCGCATGTCCTTCACGAGCACATAAATAAACCCCAACGCCACGTCTTTCAGCAGCGCCCGATCCTCCTGCTTCGCGTCCGCCTCGAGATGCTCATACTCGACCAAGGCATCCTTGGGCTTGCCCAAAAAAATCAATGCGCGGGTCTTGAGCTGCCTGGACTCCGGCTGAGGCCCCTGCTCTTTGATCACGTGCTCGACGAGATCCAGGGCCTCCTGATACTGATTCTTATCGAATGCCGCCTGTGCCTCCTTCAACGAACGCGCAGACACCGCCGACGGCCAGAGGCAGAGAAGCACCCCGGACGCAACCGCGACGGCCATCCATCCACTTACTGTTCGGAGCCAACGCGACCCACTGTGCAATGCCATGCAATCCCTTCCTGGTCGTACCACGAGGCCTAGCCTCTTTCTTGTGTTGCTGATGCCGGAGCCCAGCGTCGATAGCCTGTGGGCTCCTCAAAATAGTAGTCTGGCTGAGGAGAGAAACGGATCCGCGAATACTCAATGGACCAATCCCGGTCCTGGCCGACCAGTTTCAAGACCACGCCGGTCTCCACATCCACCCATTCGTAAAACCGCTCATCCCGGCCGTTATAATCCACTCGCACCTCGTAGAGCTTGGACGCACGGCCGATGGTCGTGGCATCGCCCACCAATATCCGGCTCTTTTCTCCCGGAAGGCTTGGCTGAATCGGCAGGATTTCTTCGGGCTTGACGGGAACCGGAAGAATTTGCCGGCGCTGGGCCAGCAAGAACCACGACTCGCGTTTATCCAATCGAATAATTTCTATACTGGAGTAACCAAGCTCGGTCTTGACCGCATACTTGTACTCCAGTCGGATACGATCGCCTTTTGCAAAAACCTGGGCCTCGAAACGCCGCCCTTCAACTCGCTTCACCAGCGAGGCGGAAAACTCCTGCGGAGCGACGGGGGATGCACCATTCGTCTCCGTGGCATCACACATACCGGGCCAACAGAGACATGCCGCAAGAGTCACTCCCACCCACCGCCGTGAGAGCCCCCTCCACTCGCGCTTACTGCTGATGCTCCACCAGCGGCTCAATCTCCACGGGATGCCCAAGGGACTCCAGCCCGAAACGGGGATTCTCCATGGCCCTGTAGGCCGTCCGGGTTCCCCTGGGAGCAGGAAGTGCCACTTGCTCAACCGTCGTTCCATCCGGACCGACCGTAATCGTCCGCGTCACCCCGGGTCCTGCCTGCGGATGCCAAACCACCATCTGATAGGTTCCCGGCGGGACATGATCGATACTGAACGCACCTTGGTCATCCGTCACTGCGTAATACGGGTTGTTCACGGCCATCGCCCAACTTTCCATGTAGGCGTGAAAGCCACACTGCATATAAAATGTCCGTCTCCCCTTGTTCAGATAGACCGGTCCCACCAGCGACTTTCCCGGCGCGTGGTTGTGAATCGCATGTATATTTCCGCGTTGATGCTGGTGATTCAGAATCAGGGGCGTATTAAACAACACGCGCGCCCCGGCCTCGGGGGAGGTTTCATACCCCTGAATGTCGTGCATGACCGGGTCCATGTTGACCACTTCCACCGCATGGCCATTGCGCACGATCGTCATCCAGGGGCCGAATATGCAATCACGCGCCTCGATCAAGGGCACTGAGAGATCGAATGGCTTCCCGGCCTCCACTCCTTCGAGCAACACCACGGCATTTTTCAATCCGCTCTCGGCATTGACGATGAAGTCGCGCAGCAGACGCCATCCCTTCCCGTTTGAAATCCGTCCGCAATAGGTGGGATCCGGGAACGTGATGAGATTAAATGCCTTCGGATCCGGGACGGCGCCCGACAAGGTCACTCGGCCTTCAACCGTCCCGCCATGCTGAACGTCAACGATCTCATAGGCAGAAACAGGAACCACGGCCTGACCCAACCACACGACGAGTGCAAGACAACGGAGCAGACTGGAACAAGT
>JACOEF010000368.1 GCA_024998705.1 Nitrospira sp. | reverse complement strand
CTTGGCACCAAAGATCTGCCCCACCCCATTCCAGGCTTGTAACTCTTCTTCCCCAGCATCACCCTCCCGTCCTCCGTTAACGAGATTGCCGCCGGGTTGAACCGGCATGTGCAGGGGCTTGAAGCTTACCGCTCATCTCTCCGTCCGGTCCGCCCTGCCTCGGAATCCGCCTGAAGGAGGTTTCCCTCCAACGCCGCCTTGAGTAACTGCGCCGTATTGGAAGCGCGCAGCTTTTTCATCATGTTCGACCGATGGGTATCGGCCGTCTTCATGCTGATATTGAGCTGCTCCGCGATGCTTCGATTCGTATGGCCATCCCAGATCAGGCGAAGAATTTCCAACTCCCGCGGCGTGAGGTCTTCCGGCCGGCGCTTCTCTGCCGCCAACGCAACCTCTTCCGGCGGCACACGAGGGGTCATCAAAGAGCCGCTCCCCCCCACATCCTGAGTTTCGGTCCGCTTGTCTTTCTTTTCTGCCAACATCACCCCATCCCTCCTTCATCATCCGCTCGACTTCCAGACATTCACACAGCGGGTCGACGTGCTAGTTTTCCCGCACCATGGCAGGCTTGGAAGTGTCCCACAAGCGTTGGAGATAGCCTAAGACGGCGGTAATGGCCTGCGTCCTCGGCTGCCAGGAACCCTGCGCATTCCCATTGAGCTCGACCCAGCCCCCATCGACCTTCTGCCGCACAATCAGTCGCTCAAACACGCCGTGAGTCGCCGGTTGGATCGCCAACAGATACTCCTGCTCTTCTGTATCTTTAAGTAAGAACCCCTTCACCATCATGATCGCCCCTCCGTTTCGTACGCTGAGAACTCGTGAATCCCGGCTCCGCCAAACTCCCCAAGGTCTTTGCCCTACGAGGAATACCACCCACTACATCAAGGCTCGTGCCAGCGGCCCCATGGTACAACCTTTCGACAAGAAAACAAATATTTATGCACTGCTTAGCGCTGAATTGTGCCGGCCGACAAGTGTGCCACGGCAAACAAGACTGTGCCAACATACTAGCGTGAGACAATATTATGAGACAATTTGAAACAGTCTGATGCCCCATCCTGTCGTGGTCAGGAACTTGAAGTCTGGTGAGTCAAGGCACGCATTTGCAGAAGTAGCTTGGGCGAGTGCCAAGGGCACAAGGGGAACAGACGCCACAACGAGGAGGAGATGAGAACGACAGCCTTGAGGAGACGGTTACTCAGCGCAGGCACAAGCGTCGAGCGGACGGGTGGCGAGATAGGTCAGATTGTTGGTGTATCGGGTAAACCCTTTCCGACGGCCATACAGTCGCAAAAGACAGTCTTCCCCCTTGCGTTGGACAAAGAAGCTATAGTCCGTGCCGGACGGGGAAGACACGCCAAAGGGACGGGGCCCCAGCGCACCGGTCGACAGAACCACGGTCGTGTTCACAGCCACGCGATGTGCCACCTCCGCCTGTTCACCCTCGTCCGCAAGGATGGAGTGGAGCTGATCTGTGACCTGCCGCCGGCAGGCCTCATCCGACCACGTCGTCACCTGAGCCACGGTGGTACAACCGGAGAGGAACAAGGCTCCGATTCCCACCCATCCTCGCCTCACCGGTTTTGATCCACACCAGGCATCCGCCACCTCCTGACGCCGGTCGGCTGCCCTATCCCATTACGGGCGAGCCATGATGATGAATCATCAACCACTCGTCGCCGATGCGCTCAAAAAGATTGGTTGCAAGAACCCGGGTTTCGACCGGCTGGTCGTCCTGGCGGCTGGTGAGATGTTCCGTGCAGATGACCCAGCCCAGGTCGCCTGCAACCTGAACCTGCACATCGGACAGCTCAAATGTCATGGAGAAGGTGTTATTGAAGATCAGCACCCACGAGTCGCGCACCGCCGGCCAATCACTGCGGAGGCTCCACCCGGGATGGATGCAGGTCACGTACTCCAGATGCGCCCAGACTTTGTCCATCTGGAGCATGTCCAAACTTTCAAAGGCGGCGTAAAAGGCGAGATTCGCACGAGTGATTTCTTCGATACGTTGTTCGACCACAACTCGCTCCTGCGACGGTGCGGCATTGTACTGCAAACACCGCCGCCGGCGCGAGCCTGATTTATGGGGTGAGGGGGCGGATTCGCGGGGAGCCGCTGTGCCGCCGAGAGTGGGACTTCTCTCGGGAGCACAGGCCGCCGCGAACCCCATCAGCCCGCTTGAGTGGCGAGCAGGCCCTCTTCCAGCGCCGTCTTGAGCAGTTGCGCAATGTTGGAGACCCGCAACTTCTTCATCATGTTGGCACGATGCGCTTCGGCCGTCTTGATGCTGATATGCAACTGCGCTGCGATCGTGCGATTCGTCAGACCGGCCCATACCAGTTGCAAAATTTCCTGTTCACGAGGGGTGAGATCTTCCGGGCGCCGCCTGGACGACAAGCCGCTGACGGACGTCGGCCTATTCCCGGATGTTGCGCCCTGCGCCTTCGCCTCGCCATCCATCTGGAACCCATTCTGCTGTTCACTCCACATAGTGCATCTCCTTGGTTCTAATTCAGGCCATTCACTCACGAGCCCCGAACGGGACACCTGCTGAGATCGGCGGGAACCCACGCAAGTAGGTCAGCACGGCTCCGACCGCCCGCGTTCGCTCCGTCCAGGTTCGATTCGGCACTCGAGAGATATCGATCCACAATCCACCAATCAGTTCTTGGACAATCGGCTGGTCGAACGGCCCCAGAGAGGAGGGTGGAATCGTCACCAGCACGTCGCGATCCGCATCGTTGGAAAGCAAGAACCCTGTGACATCCATACGCATCCTCTCTCACCCGTCGCCCCGATCTCGTCCTACTTCACCGTGGATAGCTCCTAGAGATCATGACAAGGATGTATCAAGGATCATGCCAACCGTGCTGGAGTGTGAAGCTTCAAGAAATACTAGGGATTTACGCCGATGGTCCGACAATTCATGTCTGCGGTGCGTCAAGCGCATGGCGCAATGCGTTGTGCCACGCGTCTCTCAGTTGGCTCACAACCCTGTTGCAATCCAGACCGCACGGGCCACAGGCCTCGACCGCACGATTTGTCCTGCGGCAACTTGTAAGATAACCGTTGAGACAGTAGGAGAGGTCCTACTCAGACGACAGGGACGCTGCATGCCAGAAAACGATCGCTCCGATGGCGGAAGTGGCTCGACTCGCCTCGACGTCGCCATGCAGGTGATCTACCGGACGGGAGGCTCGAATCCGTCGCCCAACGCGGAGACATCGTATTCGGCCAGGCGTCGATAGAACGTGCGTCGGCTCATCCCCAGCAACCGTGCGGCTTCCGAGCGATTCCCCCCCG
>JACOEF010000909.1 GCA_024998705.1 Nitrospira sp. | reverse complement strand
TGGACGACCGTCCGGGACATGGTCCTTGCCTGGGTGGTGACACTGCCTGCTGCCGCATTCCTCTCAGCACTCGCCTACCTTCTGCTCGCCCTGATTGTGTAAGCAGCCTTACAGTCTTCTCACGATGTGACCTGGTAGATACAGCGGCGTTCAGCCGTTGGTCGTTCTCATACATGGACTCATGCAGATATCTCTACTATTTGCTGGAGGAGTGAATGGCAAGACACTCGTTTGTGTTTCAGGAGCAGCCGCGAGGAAAGACGTTCACCCGGTCCAGGATAATAGGTCGCGTGGCCTGCTTACTCTGGATCACACTTGGGTTGGAGGTATCAGTACCAGCCAAGGCGCTTGCTTTCGATTGGGTTCCGACCGATCAAGAAATTCAGAAATACCGCCAAAGCTGGAATCCGCTTTCGAACGGGCCGATTTTCATTAGTGGTGTCGATGTCCATCCGCAAGGGCAGTTTACGGTTCATCCATTCATCTTCTCTCAAGTCAGTGAAAAGCAGTTCGGCAATGATCTGACGACGAATAGCACGCCGTCACCCGTCCATTCGTATCAAATCGCCCCGGTTGTGACGATGGCGTATGGCCTGACGAATCATTTGGAGCTCAACGTCGGTCTCTCCGGTTCATTCTGGTGGGCCAATTCCAGTGCGCCGTTCAATCAGGGGAAAGGGGGGCCGTGGACGACTGACTCAGGGGTAGGCGACACCCAGATTTATCTCAAATACCGCCCGATTGTGCAGGATCCCGATGGCTGGCGCCCGTCGATTACGACCTTCAATATGATCGTGCTCCCGACCAGTAAATGGGCTGGAACGGAAAGCCCTCCAGGCGGGTTTGCCCCACTTGGCCGCCTCCCGTCTTCACGATTCGGTTC
>JACOEF010000488.1 GCA_024998705.1 Nitrospira sp. | reverse complement strand
CTGTGTCTGACCGCCCAACGTGGCCGCCACTTCGTACGTACCATCCGGCACATCGATAAACAGCCAGGGGCCCGTCACCTGCTCCCGGGGAACCGTCAACACCATCGCGCCCGTACTGTGACGAAGTACGATCTCCACACCTGTGACAAATGGCTTCCCGCCGGCTGTAAACACCAGCTTCAAGGGAAAGGGAGGGTACGTAGCCTCACGCTCGACCTGGCCGATGCCGGCGCTGAAATAGCGGATCTTTCCGCGATGGTACAGCGGGAGAGTTTCTTTCTGTGTGCCGACGTCGGTGGGGATCTCCAGTTCGATCGCATCACCGCCTGGAGCCACACCTGCCGTCACTCCTCCGGTCACTGGCTCCGCCCCGACCAGCCACAGACCCACTATCGCGATCCCACTCAGCCTCGCAACGACTCGCCTCTCATCCATTGCCCGTTCCTCCCTACTGCGTCCTCACGCAATCGTGATGCCTGAACGCTGACTGATCAACCGACATTGACAGGCGCCAATCCACCGCCCATCGCCATTCCGGGCTCCCTTCTGACTGATGCCAATTACCCCAATATCGCCCTCCTCACTGCTGCAAAACGCCGCAACTGCGCCCCATGAGTCCCCGACAAACCTGTCAACCGCCTGGCATCGCAGTGAATTACCGTCCCAACATTGAGCAGCATTTAGGCATATCCGATGCAGACCTCATTCCAGAGCAGAGCGCTGATAACCTGGGAGACGCACACATGAAGATGATGATCGCGGTGGATGGGTCGGAGTTCGCCGAGTGGAGTGTACAGGTACTGGAAGCAGTCGCAAGCCGCCCGCCCGACTCCGTGACGTTGGTCCATGTCGGGGACAGCGCATCGCTGAAATCCGCCGCCCGTAAACATGCCGCACTTTCGAAGCAGGCCGTCGCCGCCATGACAAAGGCCGGCGATCAGATTCTGCGCCGCTTCGAAGGCCTGGCAAAAATTGCCCTACAACAAGCCGCCACCAAACCCCGCACGTCCATCGACACGATCCTTGCCCATGGCCGCGTCGCCGATACCATCACGAAGCTGGCCAAACAGAAGAAAGCCGACCTGCTCGTCCTCGGCTCGCGCGGCCTGAGCGACGCCGAACATTACCTTCTGGGCAGTGTGTCCCGTAAAGTCAGTGCCTTGGCTGCCTGCCCGGTACTGGTCGTGAAGCGGCCGCTCACGACCCTCTCCCACGTCCTCTTTGCGGCTGATGCCTCGAAACACTCACAAGGTGCCTGTCGATTTCTGTGCCAGCGCTTTCTTCCGGAATCCGCGCACGTCACGGTGCTGTCGGTCGTCGAACCGGCCATGACGGAACTCGCGACCAAGTATCTGTCGAAAGACCAGGTGGAGCAGATCTCGGCCCCGAAGCGCCAGGCCGCGGAACAGGTGGTAGAGAACTTACGCGATCGGTTCCTGGCCGAAGGTTGTGCCGTCACGACTCGGGTACAGGTCGATCATGTGACCGACACGATCCTCCAACAGGCCACCTCAAACAAGGCGGATCTGCTCGTGGCAGGTTCACGAGGCTTGACGGGGTCCGAACGGCTTCAATTGGGCAGCGTCTCGGAAACGCTGCTGAAGTATGCCCCCTGTTCGGTACTCATCGTGCGAGGATGGCGTGCCTGAACTGACTGCGTTAGAGATTTGCCGCCTGGCACCCAGCCAGGTGTACCGCGCACTCGCCACCACCCCGCAGGGCCTCTCGGCGGACGACGTCCGGCGACGAACCCTCAGGTACGGGCCGAATAGTCTGCACGCGCTGCGCGGGATGCCGCTCATCAGCCGCTTTGCGCGTCAGTTCACGCATTTCCTGGCGCTGCTCCTGTGGGTAGCGGCAGGCTTGGCGTTCCTCGCCGACGCCTTCCAGTCAGGAACCGGCATGGCGACGCTGGGGTGGGCCATCCTCGGCGTGATTCTCATTAATGCCATCTTCGCCTTCCTGCAGGAGTATAAGGCCGAACGCGCGGTCCAGGCCTTGCGCAACATGCTGCCGGCTAAAGCCTGGGTTCTTCGCGACGGCCAACAGCAACAGATCGCCCGCAGCGAACTGGTGCCGGGCGATGTGCTCGTGCTGGAAGAAGGCGAACAGATTCCCGCCGATGCGAGACTCACCGAAGCCGTCGGCATGCGCGTCGACAACTCCTCGCTCACCGGTGAATCAAAGCCACAACACCGGACGGCTGATCCCATCACGGATGGGCATCCACTCGACATCGCGAATCTGACCTTTGCCGGAACCACAGTCCTCTCCGGCCATGGCCAGGGCGTGGTGTTTGCCACCGGCCTCAACACCGAGTTCGGAAAAATCGCGCATCTGACGACAACCGTTCAGACCGGCTTGAGCCCGCTCCAACAGGAGATCGTGAAGGTCACGCACGTCGTCGCCGCACTCTCCGTCCTGATGGGTCTGGTCTTTTTCATCATCGGCGTCGGGATGGGATTGAGCTTCTGGACCAGCGCGATTTTCGGCATCGGCATCATCGTCGCCAACGTGCCGGAAGGACTGCTGCCGACCGTCACCCTCGCCCTCGCAATGGGCAGTCAGCGTATGGCTGCGCGCAACGCACTCATCAAACACCTCGCGGCCGTCGAAACGCTGGGGTGCACGACCGTGATCTGCACCGACAAGACCGGCACGCTGACGGAAAACCGGATGCGGCTCGACAAGCTCTACGTGGACGACCTCATCGTCGAATCGCGGGAGGGCTGTTTGTTCACGAGAAACCGCCTCATCACCGCCGCCGAATCCGAACGCTGGCGTCCCCTGTTCGACGCCATGGTCCATTGCAATAACGCGAAGCGCACGCGCCACCCCGACGGTCGCAGCCGCACCACCGGTGATCCCACTGAGACAGCGCTGCTGGAGTTTGCCGCGGACCACGGACTCCTCCATCGCCCGCCGCTCCGGCGCATGGGCGAAATCCCTTTCGATGCCGATCGCAAACGGATGACGACACTGCATTGGAACGAAGGTCGGCTGCTCGCCTTCACCAAAGGCGCGCCGGAATCGGTCTTGCCCTTGTGCACCCTGCAGCAGGGATCAGCCACGTCCGCCGAACTCACCGTCGACGGACGCAAAAAGGTGCTGGCCCAGAGTCAGGCCTTCGCCCAGCAGGCGTACCGGGTGCTGGCCGGGGCCATGCGAGAAGTCGAACGCGGCGTCGAGCAGTTAGAGGCCGATACGGTAGAACAGGGACTGACATTTCTCGGACTCGTGGCCATGATGGATCCGCCGCATCGCGAAGTACCGGCCGCCATCGCAACATGCCGGCGGGCCGGGGTCCGCGTCATGATGATTACCGGCGACCATCCCCTGACGGCATTGGCCATCGCACGCAAGGTCGGACTGGCTCCGGAAACGATCTCCACGCTACCGGGCCATTTCGTACCGGGGATCGAAGGCGCACCCATCGACACCTTCAGCGACGATCGACTGCGCCAACTGCTCACCCCCACCGTTCCCGGCGAACTGGACCCAATCTTCGCCCGCATGGCGCCTCGGCATAAACTGCGCATCGTCTCGGTGCTCAAAGAGATGCGAGAAGTGGTCGCCGTGACCGGCGACGGGGTAAACGACGCGCCGGCGTTAAAAAAGGCGGACATCGGCATCGCCATGGGAGTCACCGGCACGGACGTCGCCAAAGAAACGGCTTCCATGATCCTGCTCGACGATAATTTTGCCACCATCGTCAATGCCATCGAAGAGGGCCGAGCCGTCTTTACGAACATCCGCAAATTCGTGACCTACGTACTGGCCAGCAACGTCCCGGAGGTCGTGCCCTACCTGGCGTTTGGACTGTCGTCGATCCCGCTGGCCTTGACGGTCCCGCAAATCCTCGCCGTCGATTTGGGAACCGACATGGTCCCGGCGCTGGCGTTGGCCGCAGAGCGGCCGCAAGGCGGAGTGATGGATGACCCTCCACGGCCCAGGACCGAGCGGCTGCTCAGCAGGGATGTGCTCCTGAGAGCCTACGCCTTTCTGGGATTGATCGAAGCCGGCATTGCCATGGGAGGGTTTTTTCTCTATTTATATAGCCAGGGTTGGAGCTGGGGAGTTCCGCTCGCTTGGAATTCTTCCTTATACAAGGAAGCGACCACGGTCACATTCGTCGGGATCGTGGCGGCACAGGTCGCGAATGTCTTTGCCTGCCGGTCCGACCGCATTTCGGCGTTTCGGCTCGGCTGGTTCAGCAATCCCTTGATCCTGGTGGGGGTCGCCGTCGAACTGAGCATCCTGCTCGTCATGACTTATAGCCCGGTCGGACATCTGGTTTTCGATACCGCTTCGCTCCCGGCCTGGATCTTCGGACCGCTGGCACTCGGGGCCATCGGCCTGCTCCTGGCAGACGAGCTGCAGAAGTTCCTCCGCGGGCGAATAGGGACGCGACTCCCGCTGCAAGCCAACCGGGAAACGTGACGTAGGGCTGGATTGATGGTGCTCGATGGGAGACAATCGAGCCTGTGCGCAACGCCGAGAGACATTCATGTTGAAGATAAGGAGCTCCTATGACGACCGTATCGGGCCAGCACGTCAGTGACTACATGCATCGCCAATTGGAGGTCGTTCCGCAGGATACCTCCGTCGTGACCGTGGCCACCAAAATGCGGACGCGCAGCGTCGGCTCGGTGCTGATCGAATGTTTCGACCGCCCGCACAACGATTGCCGGATTGCGGGCATCGTCACCGAAACCGACCTCGTCGCCAAGGTGTTGGCGCCGGGTCGCGTTCCCGCTCAAACCAGCATGGCCGACATCATGAGTAGCCCGCTCATCACCATCGCGCCGAATCGTCCGATGGTCGATGCCAGCCATCTGATGCAACACAAAAACATACGACACCTAGTCGTGACCGAAGGCACGGACGTGCTCGGGATCATTTCGATACGCGACTTGGTGAGACACTTCGTGGATGCAGACGGCGGGCCGGTGCAGGCGCTCACCAATGTCTACCGTCCGTTGAGTGTCCTGATGAAGACCGCCATCGAAACCATCGGCAGCGACGAAACAGCCCTCGACGCCGCGCAACGAATGGCGGACAAACACATCGGGGCGCTGTTTGTGGTGGAAGCCGATGAACTCGTGGGGATCATCACCGAAGGTGACCTGGTGCGCAAACTGCTGGCCTACCAACTCGATCCGCAGACCCTGCGCGTGGGGGCGCTCATGAATTCGCCGCTCCTCGACATCGACATCAATCGCACCATCCGCGATGCCAGCGAACGGATGTCCGCGAAACGAGTCCGCCATCTGGCCGTCACCGAACATGAGAAGGTTGTCGGGGTCCTCTCCATCCGCGACTTGGTGAAGATGGTCGCGATCCGTGATCGCCCGGACTTTTTGAAGCGGGGCTCGGGCTCATAACCGAGCAGGTCGGACATCGCGTACGTCACGCTCCCACGCGAAGGACCGGCTTGAACGTGGCCCCGGCCGAGTCTCCAGCTCCGGAGGTTGCCCCGAAGCAGCCTCAGGCCATGAGGAGAGTGTCGATCTCTGGCATCCTGCCTCGCTCAGGCATGCCGCCTCGCTCAGACCTCCCGCCTCGTACGGAGATGCGTGCGAGGCGGGCTGTGCAGTACATGCCCAGCCCGTCAGATCCGCTGCCCCTCTCTTCCTCGCTGAAGGTTCAGCGACAGTTCATTCTCGCTTCATGTTGCCTTCATATTTCCTTGGTAATTTTATCGGAAAGACGTGGGTGCTCCGCTGCGATGGTGAACGACACCATCCGCGCAAGGTGTTCCGTCCTCGCGCGGGAATACATTCGGTCGCGTGCACGGAAACCTGTCAGGGCAAACGCCGCGGACATTTCCTACGCTGGTATCCATCGACACCGGCTGCAACTTAACCCGTCCCTCATACGAACGGCTACCGTGCCAGAGCATACATCTCGTTCATATCGAACCCGTCTCGGAATTTTTGCTTGCTGTCTGCTCCTCACAGGCCTGCAAGGCTGCGCCGGAGGACTTCAGATCAGGACGGACGATGACGACGATGAGATCACGGAAAGTCATTGCGTCCCTACGACCGGTCCGCCTACCGAAATCGCAATCCTGCCGGATACCGGCCAGACCCATCGGGTCGACACCCACACAACCCCCGCCGTGACCGAACCGATCCGCCCCTCCCGTTTCTCGCCGCGAGCCAGGGAGGTCGCCGCCATCATCGGCGTACATGGTCTCCTCGCGGAATTCCAACTGCTGGAAGACGAGATGTCACAGGGATTGGATAGCGCCTCATTACGCTCCCTGGCCGTACGGCAGGAATTATCCGATCGCCTGCTCCTTGCACTGGTTGAGGCCAATAGCATCGCCGCCGAGCTGGAATGCGAAAAAGCGCGAGCGGAGGACTTGGCCTCGCAGCTTGAAGAAATACGAAACGACATCCAGCAGGGACGCACCATCATGGCCATTCTGGCCGACTCCATCTCCGGAGTGTTTGCGGGAACGTTTCTGCTCCTGGGGTCGGAGATTCTATCCGGCCTGATCGATCTCTCCGGCAGTGTGGCCGCCTTGGGATTCGGCGTGGCCGCACTGGGCGGCGATCAAGCCTATGAGTTCAAACACGGACGGAATCTCATGACAGACGTGTGGCGAGGGGAGCCCACCTGGCAGCAGTTTCCGCAATCGGTCTGGCACTATCTGAGCAGGCCGGCACGCCCGAACGGCAAGCGGAGCCGGCGTGACAATATCATTGGACAATGGCGAAACCGTCTGGGCAAACCCGGCTCGAGGCAGGAGCAACGTCTGACCGAGCTGTATTTTGGCGGAGGGGGGGTCTACCGGAGCAACGAATTGCGACATCGCGCTGAGATGCTGGGCCTGCTTAAAACCCACGTCAACCTGATGACCCAGGACCTGAACCTGCTGTTCCTCGAATCGCTGCAACACCGCACTTCCCGACCCGATGAGCCGGTCTAGCCCGCCCTGACCCAGCCCCTTCCTGCGGGAAAGGCCGCCCAGGGACCTCTCCCCGATCAATCCACCGGATCGCACAACGTCGTCCATCGACTGGTTTTTATTGCGCAGCCCCGCCCGGAACGGTAGACTTCCTCAACACGTCTCGATGCCGCACATCCTCGCATGTCCGATCGACTCGTTTGCCTTTTCTTTCACGAATGGAGCCGCTGATGCTGGACTGGCTTGCCGATCCTCAAATATGGATCGCCCTGGGGACCTTGACCGCGCTGGAAATCGTGCTGGGGATCGACAACATTATCTTCCTCTCCGTCCTCGTCGGACGACTCCCCGAGCATCAGCGCGCCGTCGCACGCCAAGTGGGCCTGGGCCTGGCAATGATGGCGCGCCTGGGACTCTTATTTTCCATTTCATGGGTGATGGGACTGACCCATCCATGGGTGACGATCTTCGGGCACGGCATCTCAGGTCGGGATCTCATCCTAGTCGGAGGCGGCCTGTTCCTCATGGCCAAGGCCACACACGAAATTCACAACAGCCTGGAGGGTATCGAGGGCGGCGAGACGACGACCGCCGCAGCGAGCCTGGGCATGGTGCTCGTTCAGATTGCGCTGCTGGACATCGTCTTTTCGTTGGATTCGGTCATTACGGCCGTCGGCCTGGTCGAACATGTGTCGATTATGGCGGTCGCGATCATTCTTGCGGTGGTGGTGATGTTGATGGCGGCAAAGACCATCGGGGATTTTGTGGATGAACACCCCACGATCAAAATTTTGGCCCTCTCGTTCCTGATTCTGGTAGGCGTGACCTTGATGGTCGAAGGATTCGACGTCCATGTGCCGAAGGGTTATATCTACTTCTCCATGGCCTTTTCCGTGACGGTCGAAATGCTGAATATTCGCATGCGGAAAAAACGAGCCGCGCCCATCAAACTCCACAGCCGGTATGCGGAAGAGCGACGGTCGTAACACTGCCGATCTCTGAGAGGGCTGCGTGCTGTCGACCTGGCAGGCGGGTGAGGCTGCGTCGCAGCATCTGTGCCCCCTCACTCCCCGTGGAGACCTTCCGGCACGGAGAGCAAATAGTTTGCATCCACCGATTCTTCCCACACGCGGCCTTGACTGGACTGCCCCATCGTCCACCCTCGCATAAACAAGAAACTGAGCACCGGTTCCGAGGTCGGCTCGATCGACGATCCGACCTCGTTCGAATCCGTGACCCGCCCAACTACCGTCACCCGTGTCCACTGCTTCCATTTGGGAGGCAACGTCGATGCGTTCGGCACCACAACCCAATAGTATCCCGCTTCCGGCCCGTCGTTAACGGTCGGGCGATGGGGTCGGTAGTCCTTGTCCAACGGGCGATTTTTCAAATGCAGCCACAGCCGCTGGCCATCCTGCTTTTGGTCGACCACCACACCACCCAAAATCACCGTCTTCCCCTGATAGCCCTCCCGGGACTTTGTCAGGGAGGTCAAGGTGACTCCAGGCTCCGCCTGTTGAATATATCGAGAAGGCAAGGGACTGCAGCCCATCACAACGGAAATTCCCAGCACTCCGAACAGCGCTCGAGTGATCTGAGCGTTCACGTCATCCTCCCTGCGATCTCATCTTTCGGTGACCATCCGAGGCTCATCCGTTCTTGCTCTTCCAGCCCCTGAGGGCGCATCGTTGTGCAATCAACGGCCTCATGCGCTCCAGGTCCAGCGATACTCGCGTCATCACCTCTTCCGCCACCCGCTGATCGTCGAAACATTCATAGGCATCGTCCAGAAAGCCGCCCCGCAGCAATGGATGCTGGAGAAACCGTTGACCGGATCCGCTCGCCACCTCGAGCGGCCGCTCGACGACGGCGATCCGTTCCATCTCCAGCCGATCCAACCATCCGCGCGCCTCTGCCGCCGAAGGCCGTTCCGCCACATGGGCCGCCAATCGCTCCCGTTCGATGACAAGTCCGTATCGGTCCATTTCCTCATCGATCCGCTTCCAGATGGAATCGAACGTGCCCAGAGAGGGAAACGTCAGCACAAGCTGGCCGCCCGGCTCCAGATGTTCGACCAATCCGCGCAGCGCCTCAAAGCGGTTCGGGCGCAGGAACATGACGGAGAGATTGCCGGTGACACGTTGAAACGTGGGGAACGATGCCGGCAGGGCGCGCATATCCAGACATTCAAAGCGCAGCCAGGGAAGCTCGTCTCGCTGGACAGCACGGGCACTCGCGATCTGACTCCGACTGGCATCGATGCCGACGACGGTGCCGGTCTTGCCGACCTGCTCGGCTAGATAGAAGGCGGGAATACCGTGCCGTGAGGCGATATCAAGAATCGTGAGGCCAGGGCGCAGATCGAGTTGTTCAAGCAACACTTCTGCAAACGGAGTCGACCAGTCATCCTGCTTGGGAAGGGACCACTGCGAAGAGACCGGAGCGG
This sequence comes from Nitrospira sp., assembly GCA_024998705.1. Lineage (GTDB taxonomy): Bacteria > Nitrospirota > Nitrospiria > Nitrospirales > Nitrospiraceae > Nitrospira_A. The sequence continues at coordinate 7,771 of JACOEF010000488.1, read as the reverse complement.
GAGGCATGCTCATGAGATTCCTTTCGCATGGGCATTCATTCCCCCGCATCTTACCCGAAGGGGCAGGCACAAATCAGATTTCTCTACTGCCAATCATCGGGCCATCTTCCGGCTCAGCCGAAAAGACCCTCACCCTCACAGCCGATCCAGAAGTTGTTGCTTCTTGGCTCGATACTCCTCTTCCGTAATCAGGCCCTGCTCATGAAGGCGCTTCAACAAGCCAAGTTGCTCCTCCAGGGGCCTGGCTGGAGCCGACGGTGACGTATGGCCGGAAGAGGCCGGCTCCTGCACCTGCCCGGTCATGCCGCGATAATTGATCTCCAGTTCGGCCGGAGCCGGCCGAAACGGATTGCCGCTATCCCGTGCAGGAGTCACCAACGCCTGCCGCTCCCCCGGCACCAAATCGTAAAATGCCCCGGCCTGCGCGAACAGGGGATTGATCCGGATCTGTTTCCGGATCGACGGCATCGTGACCGTGACGCGGCAATTGGCTAAGCGAAGGTAGATTCTCCCCGCTTCGACAAACCAAGCCCCGGAGGTCAACTGCTCCATACCCGCGTCAGACACCCTCGCCAGCGCGAAGGCGACCTGCTGTTGCGCCGTTGCCTGCTGAAACGCGTGCCGGAGCGATACTCCCAGGTATCGCACCTCCTCCTCGGAAAAGACCGGCTCGGTGGTCCCTTGGTATGATGGTCCGAGCAGCGGGCTGTGAACGCTACGTACCATTACGCTGCCTAACGTTGTTTCCCACTCCGCCTGCGTCAAATCGAATGGATGCTGAAATGGCCTCCCTTGAGCGTTCGACGCGAGGGTCGCGCGCGGCACGAGTCGCACCAGCCGCTGGTCGTCGCATGAGAAACAGGGATCTTCATGAGCCGATCTCACAGTCGAACAACCCAGAGCCATGCAAGCAACCAAACACGCAATAGCACCGGGCCATCGAACGCCCCGGTTTGCCATGTGGAGCACCGCCTTTCTTCCCGCCTCACTGATCAGTAGGCAAAATCAAACCCGACCAACATCGTCTGGCCCACGAGATCGCCGCCGTTCACTCCAACGCCGGTCGTACGGTAGGTATTGTACTCGGCATGCATGGCCAAGTCGGTCCTGGCTGAATGATGAATGAAGTAGCGGACCAACACGGTATGGGAATCGACGTTGTTATAATTCTTGGCAAACGTCGGATCACCCTGGCGATTGTTGCGAATAAGATCATACCGGTAGGCAAAAAACCAATCCGGCATATCAAACAATGGTAACAGGGCCGGCGCATAATCCAGTTCGACAAACGCGCCGCTCCAGGAGGCATTCTGCGCATCGGCAATCCCCTGCGACACGAACATATTCTTGCTGTCGTTGCCCCACATCCAGGCGCCGAAGAGGTTCCATTCCCCGTTCAGCGTCAGACTGACATCCACCCCCAGACGACTGAACGGTTGGCCGCTCCCGGCCACAGCCTGGCAGGTCGGGCACGTCGGATTGACCAGCGTCGGTGCCGTACCGTAGGCGCCGAACAGTCCGATCCGCTGTCCCGTCACAATGCCGTACCCGCCGAAGGATTGCGTGACATGGCCGTAGAAGTTGACGTTCCTCCCGCCCGTTCCGCAAGTGGTGCCGGACGCGCAGCCGCTCAGGGGGCCAGAAAAACTGTTTGTCGCCAGGGCGGAGAAGGAGTATCGAAAATAGCCGTCGGTGACGGAAGTCTTCTTGATGCCAGACAGTTCTGCGCCGGGCTGATTCTCGCCGATGGCAAAGGTATTGGGGTTGAGATATGAGCTGGTGGAAGTCCCGCCGATGGTCGCCGCGTAGGGCGTTCCCGGCATATAGTGGTACATTGAAAAGGTAGTGTTCAGCGTCGGGCTACGTTTCTCACTGAATGGAAGGTCGAGTTCGAATTTTCCGACTTTGAGGTTCAACAGGTAATCGCCGCTGGCGCTCTTCACGCCCAGGAACCGTTCGAGCCGCATGAGACGGACAAACGCGCTCTCCAGGTCGCCGTCCGATGCGCCTGTCCCGAAACCCGCACTGCCGAGTCCGGGCGTAAAGACGACACCGAAGGACAGATTGCGATCCAGCGTGCCGAAACTCAACAGGTCCAGTCCGGTGAACCCGAAGCCGCCGGTCGTCACGCCGCTCCCGTCAGTCCGCACACTCGCCGCCTGATACCCGACGGTCGTCCGGAGCGAGACCGGCCAATAGCCCATTCCGATCCCCTCATAGACCGGCGAGTCCGCATCCGACCCCAGCTGATAGCCACGATCCCTGAACAGGTTGCCGAAGTCGTTCAGTTTCGGGAAACCCGGCACGTGACACACGTTACATTTGAAATCGTATTTTCGGGCGAAGGCGGGGATCGCATCGGCTCGCGGCACAAGACCACTCAGTTCATAACTCATCAGCGCGATCAGGGCGAGGACCATCACGATGGCGGTCCTTGCGCGAAACTTCGACATCTTCATCACATCTCTCTCCCTTCTGCGAGTCATGCAGCATCACGTGCCGGCAGTCCGTTATTCCGGTGGAAGTTCTCCGTCCCCGCCGGCGATTTTCCAGTCGACTTCCACCGGCCGGACAGGAAACTCAAACCGGTATTCCGCCTGCCCGTTGGGTGACATCGTCGTAGCCTGTCTGATGACATGAGGCTCGTCGTACACCGGACGGGAGGCGGCGAACTTCACGATGTTGTAGCCGGCATGCCACGCGACCAGCGTGTACGAGCCCGGCGGAATACCGCCGATTTCGAAGCGTCCTTGCTCATCGGTCACGGTGAAATAGGGATGGTCGAATGCCGCCGCCCAGGCGTTCATATGAACATGCACATCACACTGCAATCGCAACCCGACGCCGCGCGCGCGGAGCAACGTCGTCGTCAGTTCCCGATCCGGGGTCGGCATCGCGAGGTTGAAGAGACTGCCATGCTTGTCGTTGAAGAAGTGCGGGTTGTGGAGCACCGACTCGAAATTGATCAGCGCAACGGGCGAGGTCCGAACGAACGGAAACACCGGGCGTTGAAACTGGCAGGACTTCGATGTGGCCTCTCCCTTATGCGCACCCATCGCAAGCCGGTAGGCCGGCTCAACCGTTTTCCCCCGCTCCACCCGCTCGAGGTACACGAGCACGTCCTGGAGCCCGTTGGTGGCCGGATCGATCCGGAGGACCGGCGACGGCACCTCCGTTCCGCAGGTATCGAGGTCGGCAAAGACCTTCAGCGGTGGAACATCGGGGATCGCCCCTTTCCAGATGGCTTGCCCCTTGATCGTGCCCCCGTCCGACACGTCGATGACGGCATATTCCACATTGCCATCACTCGCGGGCACGCACAGCGCCAACCAACCGGCAAGGATCAGCGAATACCGGAGCACAAACTGTCGAGACATGGAGTACCTCATCGACATGCATGGGACTGCGTCGCCCATGGCTGTGGACAATAAAAAAGCCCGAACCACCCAGCAACGGGTCGTTCGGGCTCTGGAGCGGAACGCTCTTTGGCCTCGTAGATTGTCGAACGGGGAGACGCTACGCTTCTCGGTTCCTCCTTGTCAAGATGTCGGGATGGAGAATCTCGCGGCACGCTGACCGCTGCTCGTCGCACCTCGTCGTCATTTGATCGCGATCACCATCGAATCCGGCCCGACCAGTTTTTCCACCTTGGTTCGCTTGAAGCCGGCGTTTTTCATCCACTGCATGCAATCTGCGCCGGTGAAGTCGAATCCGCCCGGCGTCTCGATCAGCATGTTCAGGCTCATCAACAATCCGAACGCATTCTCTTTGCGGGCATCGTCGATCAGCGCCTCGTGCACGATCAACGCCCCGCCGGACGGCAGCGCCTGATAGGCTTTACGCAACAGCATCCGCTTCTCGTTGAGGTTCCAATCATGGAGGATGTGCCCCATGATGAACACATCGGCCTTCGGAAACGCATCCTTGAAAAAATCGCCCGCGTGAAACGTAAGCCGTTTCTCCAGCTTCTTGGACTTCGCGTAGGCCTCAAAAATCGGACGCACGACCGGCAGATCCATCCCCTGCCCGGACAGATGCTTGTGCGCCAGTGCGATCTCCACCGCTACCCCGCCCTGCGCACACCCGATATCGGCGAAGGAGCCATACTTCTTCCAGGGAAATTTCCCGGCAATGACCCGCGCCGTGCCCTGGCTGAGTCCGGTCATGGCCTTGAGAAACCCTTTCAACCGCTGCGGGTCGGCATACAACGTGCCGAAGAAATCTTCCCCTGTCTTCATCTCATTCTGCGGCTTCCCTGTCCGGAGCGCTTCCGTGAGCGAACCCCAGAAGCCATAGAGCCGGGCGTTGCACATCTCCAGCATGCCGCCCGCATAAGACGGTTTGGCGCGATCCAGAAACAAGGCCGTCTCAGGCGTGTTGGTGTACCGCGTGCCCACCCGCTTCAACATCCCCAGGGCGACCAAGGCATCGAAGAAATCCCTGGCGCTTCGCGGATGAAGTTCCAACCGCTTCGCCAGCACCTTGGCATCGAGCGACCGTTTGGCGAGTTCGGTGAATAGACCCAACTCCGCCGCGGTCAGCAGCGTCTTCGAACCCAAAAACCCAAGTCCAAGTTGCAGGATCTGATCAGGAACCAATTGCCGAGTAGCCATGATGTGGACCTTTCGATGAATGAACAAATGAAAAAGAAGCTACGCGGTGGAACAGGCCGTGTCAATCTATTCAGAAACGGGATGGTCTCGGGAGCCTCGATCAAAGCCATCAACAACCGGACATGGAAATGGAAATGGTTCCGGTTTTCCTGCAAGGACTTGGGGACAAATAGACGACTGGTTACCTTGGCTCAGAAGGCCGATCTTATTTCAACGATGAGCGCCAGGGAACACTGCATGAGGTGAGCAGCACCGACGTCGACATCCACCAGACCTGAGGGTACCTTCTAAGAGCGCTTGCTCCGCATGGCGTCGGCCACCCGGCACACATCATGCCCAACGGTATCTTGATTGGAAGGCGGGCAGGGTTGAAGCCCGGAGGGGAAGAAGGCCGGGGCATCAAGCATATCGACTAATCAAATAGTCTACGAAATGCTGTCTTAATCTGCTCCAGCCCTTCCCGCAGGTCGAGTTCAAACGTATCGGCCCTGGCTCGTACCATCTGACGCTTTACCCGGAGATCATCTCGATAGGCGCGCAACTTCTGCAACAACTCTTCCTTAGTGGCCTCGGCCATCGTGAGCTGCTGTTTCCCCTCAGCCAGAAAACGGTGTGTGAGGGCATCGAACTCCGCCTCAAGGTGATTCGACCGCCTCACAAGCTCGTCCCACAGCCGACCCGAGTCGACTGCCATTCCCGTCAATTTCTGGTCGGCGATGGTTTCAAACTCGCTCAGGGCTTTGAAAATCTGCGTCCGCTGTTCTTCAAACGCATCACGCGCATCGGCCTTGCCCAAGGCCAATTGCACCAGCAGATGGTCGAGCGTGGTTTGCACATCGGCCTTCACATGCTCGGCGAGCTCCTTCGACTCACGAAGGTCGGCTTGCACCGACGTGACCACCTCGCGCAACTGCTGTTTGCCCTGCTCCAACCGCTGTACCGCCTGATCCTTGCCCTGCGTGAGCTGCGCTTCCAGCGCCAGCGCCTGCTGTTCCAACGCATCGAGTTTACTCTCGATCGATGCTCTGAGTGCTTTGATCCGCGACATGAGTCCTCCTCCTTCCCACCTGGACATAGGCCGGTATATCGATAATCAACGGGGCGCGCTCACGTCCCTCTATCGCCCAAGCCCCTCATCTCATCCAACCAGCCCGCCCGCTGGTGCTCATTCATGCCTTCCACCTGACCGATCAGAGTCGCACGCGTTGGCCTGATACCGCAGAAAGCGAGAATGTTCCGTTCGAGACTCTTTAGGCTATGGGCCAGAAAGAACCATCGATACACCAACGCGGGCATGCCCATGGTCACCACGATGCGCGCCGACTTGCCCGTAAAGAGCTTCTTCGCCATCGTCCCGTGCGCTGGATACTCGGAGGCCACGCCGGGACGAAAGACCTGTTCGAAAAACGCTTTGAGGAGCGCCGGCATCGACCCGAGCCAGAGGGGATAGATAATCACCAGATGATCCGCCCATCGGATGGTGTCCTGAGCCTGCTTAATTGAATCAGACGGGACGCCCTTTTCAAACTCCTCCTTCGTCCGCAACCACGGAAAATCCAGCTGGGCCACCTCGATACGTCTCACTTCATGCCCGCCATCTTCGCAGCCCTTGGCGTATTCGTCCGCCAAGGCGTGGCAAAAATGGCGAGCCTGCGCATCGGGATGGCCCTGAATGATGGTGATGAACTTACCCATGGCGCCTCAAGGACACCTTCTGCCTCCAGAGGCCCTAGGCCCTCTGCTGGACGGACCGATCCTGATCGTGAGCCGGAGTAACCCCCTCCCGCTCGACAGTTTGCGGCGCAAACGGTTCGGCTTTTGGCGTCGGCGGCGCACAGGCGGCCACCAACCAACCTCCCAGGAGAGCGAACAGAACGACGATGCTCCGTGCGACACGCATCATGTCCTCCAACCTGCCTCAGGTTGCCGTTAAGCTCGTCCTCATCAGGCGCAACAGGCGTGCCAACCGTCTTCCCGTTGTGATCGGCACTTCGGACGGGCCTCACCTATCGACAGCGGTTTGAGGGGCTCATAAGACTGCGGAGAATTTCCTCAGCCCCGCCACTGAGCCCTGGCGCAAATATCCACATCACCTGCCCACACAGCAAGGAACCAGCGACTACCTCCTGATCGTCGTGTCATGCGCACCCACGTATGTCCGATAGGACCGCCATGCTTTCAAATGGTTCGCTCACAACTTTCAAGATCCACGCGGTCGATCTCTCTTCCGTACGGCAGTTGTAACGAGACCGGCAATGGCACCAAGCTTGCTCCCATTCGAAGAGGGAAGTCCCACCTGCATCATAGAGTCCTATCACTTCACTCCCGGCGGTACGGAAGGAGGGTCCTATGAGAGCCACAGAATATTTCGTCCACGCCTGCGACCCTAAAACACTGATCGTCCGTCAGATCATGGAGGATGCCGTCGTCACGGTCAGCCCGTCATCCAGCGCCATGGCCGTGGCAGAACTCTTGAGCGAGCACAATTTCGGGAGTGTCCCGGTCACCGAGACAAATGGCACGTTGCGAGGGTTGCTCACAGAGTTCGATCTGCTGAAAGCCGTCGAGCAGGGAAAGGACTTGCGCGAAGTATCCGTCTCGGAGATCATGACTCGCGACGTCATCACCACCACCGAAGACATGCCGCTGATGAGCCTGATTCATGTTCTCCAGGAACGGCACTTGATCCGCCTCCCGGTCGTATAAGACCAGAAACTCATCGGCATGGTTGCGCGGCGAGATATCGTCTTCGCTTACGTCAAGGCACGCGCCAATTATTGGCCGTAACGAGAAGCGGGCCGGCGGCACGGCGGATGGTTCTGGCAGCGCAGGGAGACGGCCGGAACTCGTGCAGAAAGGGAGGGACTACCGTTGAAATCGGGGAGGAACATTATTGCGGCGAAGCAGGAACCGGATCGGGAATGATTGCGCCGCATTCCAGGCAACGGACGGTGCCGGTCTCCTCACCTGTGGCTGTGAGGACACGGTCGACGAGACGGCTATGGCGGCAACGGGAGCTCGGGGCGGCAGTCTTCAGCGGCAGATCGAGTCGTGGAGTATTCATAGCGTCCTCCGTCGTGAGCCTGAGCCTCAACATCTCATCCCTGACCCAAATCCGCTCCGGATCATAGCAGAAGCATTCAACCAATTCCATTAGG
>JACOEF010000908.1 GCA_024998705.1 Nitrospira sp. | reverse complement strand
GCCGCCGGTTATGTTTATTATTTCCTGCCTGATGTTGGTAAAGCACCCGAACTGAAAGTTGAGATCACACCCGAAAGGGTGGAACGTGGGAGGTACCTGGCTACCAGCGTGGCCGTATGTATCGACTGTCATTCCACCCGCGACTGGTCGCTGTTCTCCGGTCCGCCGATAGCGGGTACCGCTGGTAAGGGTGGAGAAGTATTTGCCAGGGAGTTCGGTTTTCCCGGAACCTTTTATGCCAGGAATATTACGCCGTATGCATTGTCTCAATGGACAGATGGCGAGATCTTCCGCACCATCACCACCGGGGTCAGCAGAAAAGGTAATGCGCTGTTCCCGATCATGCCGTACGGGCATTATGGAAAAACGGATAAGGAGGATATATACAGCATCATTGCCTATATCCGCAGTTTGCCTGCTATTACACATGATGTGACTGTTTCGCAACCTGATTTTCCGGCCGGCCTGCTGATGAACCTGGCGCCTGTTAAACCGTCTTTCGTGAGCAGGCCCCTGCGATCCGATACGGTGCGATATGGTGAATACATGGCAAATATGGCGGCCTGTGTGGAATGTCATTCCAGAGAGAGCAAAGGACAGGTGATCGCAGGAACGGAATTTGGCGGCGGGCGTGAATTCCGGATGCCGGGTGGTATTGTGCGCTCGGCCAACCTGACCAATCATGCCACCGGCCTGGCCAATATGAGCCGGGAGCAGTTTCTGCAGCGGTTTGCTGTGTATAAAGACAGCAGTTACCGATCTCCCAAACTGCGGCCGACAGATTTTAATTCGCCGATGCCATGGACCATGTATGCAGGTATGACACCCGAAGACCTGTCTGCTATCTATGCATACCTGCGAACCGTACAACCGATCGACAATACCGTAGAGAAGTTCACTGCAAAAAGAGAATAGCATTCGAATAAAACAAATCTTGGCAGGAATGTAAATCTTACCGAACTTGGAAGCCCGCACAATACCGGTTGTCATGGCCTGTAAATACCGGTATTGTGGGTTTTCTGAATAAAATATCCATCCGGATCTATGATGCCAAGTTCTGTTTACGAATCCTTTTTCCACACATCACCCCAGGCATTGATCATCGCAACACCGGAGGGTGGCATCATGCAGGCGAATCAGGCTGCCTGTGACCTGTTCGGTTATACGGAAGCGTCATTGCAGAACCTGGGCAGTAATTATATCCTGGAATCGGATGAGCAGTCGATCCGGCAACTGCTGAATGGAGGCGCTCCGGGCAGGTCGGTTGAAGTGGGAGCGACTGGCATCAAAAAGAATGGGGAACGTTTCCAGGTAAAGATCGTATCCTCTGCAGGCAGGGCACAGGATGGCAGGGAACTGGCCTGTTTAATGCTTAGCCCTGTGCCTGACCGGCAAAGCCAGGAACAGAAACTGAAAGACTTACTGGAGGACACCAAACAGCTTCACCAGAAAGAAGAGGACAGCCGCCGCCTGCTGGAGAGCGCTGTGAACAGTGTGACAGATGGCTTTTTTATTACTGACAAGGACTGGACCATCGTATTCTTCAACAAAGCCGCAGAACAGATCCTGCAGCGAAATGAACGGGATATCATCGGTAAAAACTTCTGGACCACATTTCCTGACATGGAAATATTGAAAGAAGGCGTTGATTATGATACCCTGGTCACGAAGAACAAAGCCATCCGTTTCAGGGAGTTCTTTCCCCAGTATAAGGTCTGGGCCGATATCAGTGTATATCCTTCCGATAAGAATTTCTTCGTCTATATCAAAGATGTAACAGAAGTAAGGACCCTGCGCATCCTGGAAAAACTGGAAAGGGAAGTGCTGGAGATGAATGCACGCCCTGACAGCGTACTGGAAGATACCTTGTGTTTTTACCTGAAACAGGTAGAGGAACTGCATTCAGGTATGATCTGTTCGGTACTGCGTTTAGCAGGCAACCGTTTGTATAACTGGGCATCGCCCAGTTTGCCGGAAGCCTATTACAAAGCGATCAACGGAGCACAGATCGGAGAGAATACCGGATCCTGCGGTACCGCAGCATATATAAGGGAGAAAGTGGTGGTTACAGATATCGCTACCGACCCCCGCTGGGCCAACTACCGGGAGTTGGCGGATATGGCAGGTGTCAAATCCTGCTGGTCGTTTCCCATCATCGACTCGCATAACCAGGTAATGGGTACGTTCGCGATCTATTACAGGAAGGTGAAATCTCCCACAAAGGAAGAGGAGTATACACTGAACCGGGTAAAAAATCTTCTCACCGTCATCATCGAGAACCACCTTTCGGTAGAAGCCGTAAAGTTGACCAACCGTAATTACGATATGGTGGCAAGGGCCACCAACGATGCCATCTGGGACTGGGATCTGGAAACAGGAAATGTGCTAAGGTCTGGACAAGGTCTTGAGATCTTTTTCGGATATGACCTGAAAGAAGCGGCCTCGGAAGAGGGTTTCTGGAACAAACGGGTGCACCCGGATGATCTTCAGTCACTGCTGGATGATCAGGCAAAAATACTGGCCGATCCGTCACAGTTGTACTGGGAGGACGAATATCGTTTCATGAAAAAAGATGGACGGTATGCGTATGTATTCGACAGGGGCTATATCATCCGCGACGAAAATGGGATAGCCACCCGGGTATTGGGGGCTACGCGCGATATCACGGAAAGAAAGAAAAGCGAAGCTTTGTTACTGGAGCTGAATACCCGGTTGAAACAGCGGGCCGATGAACTGGCCGCATCGAATGTGGAGCTGGAGCGTTTTGCATACATAGCTTCTCATGACATGCAGGAACCGCTGCGGATGATCACCAGCTTTCTGCAACTATTCAAGAAAAAATATGAGGACCAGATAGACGAAACTGCGGAACAATATATCCATTTCGCCATGGATGGGGCAGACCGGATGAAGAAACTGATCATGGACCTGCTGGAATATTCAAGAGTGGGATCGAACAAGGATAATTTTTCTGAAGTAGATACCAATGTGTTGCTGAAGGAAGTAGTGAATGTATTTATGGGCAGGATCGATGAGATGAAAGCAACGGTGGTGGTGGGTGATCTTCCTTCCGTAACGGCCAACCGGATCCAGATCTTCCAGTTGTTCCAGAACCTGCTGGGCAATGCGTTGAAATACCATAGCGGCCAGTCGCCCCTGATAGAGATCAATGGGAAGGAGGAAGCTACGCATTACCTGTTCAGCGTGAAGGACAACGGGATCGGTATCAAACCGATCTTCTTTGAAAAGATCTTTGTATTGTTCCAGCGCCTCCACCATAAGAATGAATACAGCGGAACCGGCATAGGCCTATCTATCTGTAAGAAGATCGTGGAACGGCATGGAGGAAAGATCTGGGTGGAATCTGAACCCGGTAAAGGCAGCTGTTTTTATTTTACCATCAGTAAATCGGCAGCAGATTATCGCTAACGGACAAATCAATTATTTATCATACCGGATACCTCAAGTAGGGTTTCCGGGAAGAAGAATTCAGCATAATGGCTATCAACGAAACACATCCTGTTTTTTCAGTTCTGATCGTGGAAGACAATCCCGGCGAGATGTTCCTGTTGGAAGAGACCCTTCGTTTAACGAACCTTCCTTTCACGGAGGTCATCAAAGCTACCAGTGCAGCTTCCGCTATTGATGTCTTGAAGAAGCAGGAAGTGAGTGTGGTGCTGCTTGACCTGTCTTTGCCGGATAGCTCAGGATTCAATTCTTATGCGCAGGTAAATACAATTGCAGACAGTGTTCCCATCATTGTGCTTACAGGTTTGGCTGATACGGAACTGGCGTTGGAGACCATGGCCAAAGGAGCACAGGACTACCTGGTCAAGGGTGAGTATGATGAACGTTTGCTAGCCAAATCCATCCAGTACAGTATCGAGCGTAACAGGATCCGTCTGAGCCTGATCGAGAGCAATGAAAGTTACCGTAACCTATTCTTCAATAATCCGCTGCCCATTTTTATCTGGGATATGGAATCTCTGGCCATACTGGAAGCCAATGATATTGCCCAGCAGGAATACGGATATACGTATGAAGAGCTGTTGCAGATGTCGGTACTCGATCTTAGGAAGCCAGAATTCCATCACAGCATCCGTGCCTTTGCTAAGGAGTTTCAGCAAGGAGAGACACTGAAAAGTTCAGGTATCTGGAAACATATCAAAAGGAATGGGGAAGAAATGATCCTGGACATCTCTTCCCACCGGATCGAATACAAGGGAGGTCCGGCTATTCTATCCATACACAACAATATCACTGAAAAAGTACGTTTAGAAGAAAAGCTGGAAGAGGAGCGTCTGTTGAAACAGAAGGAGATCAATGAGGCCATGATCCGCGTACAGGAGCGGGAACGTTATGAGATCAGTACGGAACTGCACGATAATGTGAACCAGCAGCTGACCGTTGCCATGATGTATATAGCATCGGCCGAGCAGAAATTCAAGGATGAATCAGGTTTACTGAAACAATCTTCCGGATTTATCCTGCACGCCATTGAAGAGATTCGAAAACTTTCCCAAACGCTGGTGACACCCTTGATCAAACATTTTGGTCTGAGTAAGGCCATTGAAGGTCTGCTGGATGATATCGTTGCAGTGAATACCCTGCAGATCGATCTTACTGCGGATACTTTTTTCGAAGAGGATATCAAATACGATTTTAAACTGAGTGTGTTCCGGATCGTGCAGGAACAGATGAACAATATCATCAAACATGCGCAGGCAACACAGGTCAACCTGGAACTGATGCGCAACAACCATATGATCTACCTGAAGATCGCTGATAATGGGGTCGGTTTCGACAGTAAGCAGCATCGGAAAGGCATCGGCCTCTACAACATCATCAGCCGTGCGGAAGTGTACAATGGCATTGTTGATATAGAAACTGAGCCAGGTAAGGGTTGTGCCCTGTACATCACATTCCCATTGAATGCAGAGATCTTTGTGTGATCGATCAACGGATTCGCGAATTCGCGAATTCACGGATTAATCTGATGCGCGAATTTGTTGATCCGATCATGGCTTGCCGCAGGCTGGGAATAATCAGAGTGCTGCTTTTTTTAATGCGGCCAGGTATTTTTTGCGGATGATGGTCTGCACAGGCACATTACTGATCTTGCTTTCCAGCCAGGAAATGATATCGAGGTACATGAAGGCACGGCTCTCCAGGCGGCTTTTTTCCAGGGGTTTCAAAGTGGCCAGCAGGGTCTCGAACTGCGGCCTCAGTTGCTCCGGCGACAGGCGGAACGACTTGCGCAGGAAACCGAAGATCTCCTCTTCCACCGTACTCAGGTTCTGCATCTTGTACATGAACCGGTATACAGACTTAAGCAGGTATTCGAGTAGGGAAAAATTACCCAATTCATAATGGGCTATCAGGTGTAACAACCTGGCATAACACTGCAGGTCTGTTCGGAGGTCCACCTTCCAGTTGATGATCTTGTTTAGGTAATCAATGCTCCGGTCGGCATCGCCACTGCCGAAATACAGCGAGGCGATCTTGTAATAGAATACCAGCACCCGGTGGCGGTCGAGGTACAATTCAAATTCATCTAGTTTCTCCTCTATATAGGGCACCAGTTCCAGTCCTTCGCTGAACGTACCTTCCATGAAATGTTTGTTCAGCTTGGAGATATTCAGGTAAATGAAGGTCTGGATCAGGTTGTTGCGGTTCTGTTGTATCACAGGCGTCTGCATGAACTTCTCGAACAGCAGGATGGTATCGTTGAATTTCTGAAAATTACGCAGGTCAAAATGGGCGCCCAGCAGGTTATGCATGCCCTTGATATAATGCGCCGTTTCAATTTCGATCATCCTGGGAGTGGACTCGAACAGGTCTACCCATTTCTGACAATAGCGGTAATAACCCAGGAAGTTCTGGGTGATGAATGCGTGCCAGCAGTAACACTGGTACAGGTAGAGTCTTTCATAGAACTCCTTTGCATCTTTCGCCTGGTCAATGGCCGGATGGTTCAGGAAAGCGTCAACGGCTGCGGTATCTTCCTCGTTACGGGCGATGCCGTGTTTGATGTACCAGCTGTATAACTGCAACGAAAGGTTAGATAGGGTGCTGATCAGTTCCAGGCGCTGGTTCACTTCATTCACTTCGGCGCTGAGTCTGTCGGCCCGGTCCTGCATACTGCGGGTAATATGGAGCGATTCGATCTTTTTCTCAAGAAAAAGTGCCTGTAACTGGTAGGTCACCTGGTGATTGCTGCGTGCCAGCTCCTTGATCCGGTCAAGGATCTTCAGGCTCTGCAGGTAAAGGCCCTTGTTGTATAACAGTCGGGCAAAATCCAATTGGTCATGCAGTTCCAGGTCGATATTCTCTTCCTGGTTCAGCAGTCGCAGGCTCACCAGGATCTCCCGGTACAGGTGCGCTTTCAGGTTCGAAAGCTGCTGTTTCTGGATGGAAGGATTTTTAACTAACAACTGTTCTTCATCATACTCCTTCATTTTGTCCAGGGCATCGAATAACTGGATCACTTTCAGGTCGCCCGACCCCGAATTCCGGGTCATATAGAGCT
>JACOEF010000907.1 GCA_024998705.1 Nitrospira sp. | reverse complement strand
GATCGGACTGTCATCTGACACCGTGACAAGCTGCGTGGCCAAGGCTGGCCCCGCCATCAACCACAGCATCATCACGGCCAGCATAAACGTCATCGCTTCTCGCGGGAAACCTCGGCCTTCAGGCCGTGGAGGAATAGCGCCAGCTCCCGCTCTCCTTTCGATTGTGCTATTTGTTGATACCTATACCCGTCGGCCCGCTGGATCAGCTGACAGTACCGATGAGAGACGCCCTTTCCCCGGGTCAACCCGGGCTTGTTCGATTGCTCTCGCAAGCCCCGACGTTTAGCTGGGATGGTTGACCGCCACAGGAACGGTCCCGTTTTCTTCCGGTGTCCCAG
>JACOEF010000906.1 GCA_024998705.1 Nitrospira sp. | reverse complement strand
CGGCGATTGGTTGGTTTAATCTTGTGCGTGGCGCAGTATTCTGCCTCCCGTGCAATGGCCTTCCGAAACCGCTCGCCTGGCGTCTCATCTGTTCCAAACAGCCCCGCATGACTGCTTCCCGTCACCCCACCCAGGAAGATCACACCTGCCAACGCCAGCATCGTCATCCCGACTCCTCGACTTCTCATGACCAACCCTCTTCCGTTAAGGTGCATGGCGTCACCCAGTTCATTCCCGACTCAATGGCTCCGACCAACTCTCATCTCACCGCCACGGCACCACGCATCCTGCAAGGCCTTCGTATCCTCTGCCCCCACGAATAACTGTTCATGTCACCAAGCTTGTGCGGTTCCCCTGCCCCATCGACGTGATGGCGGTGATCAGATCAAAAAGGCCGTTTTTTTCGTCGCGGCCTGCAACCACGCCTGGGCCAGTATGGCTTTGTCTCTGGCTGCAGCCAACGCGATGCGGGCTTCAGTGTCCACGGCTCGCACCTGATCCAGCTCCCGTGGAACAAGGGCGTCTGGAGTAAGAGTGCCATATTGTACGTATCCAGGCTATTGTTCCAGCGATCTTGAATCAACCGAAGATTGGCCTGTCGCATCGTTAACGCGGTGGCCGCTCTCATCCCTTCGAGAGAGGTCAATCCCCTGCCGAGCATGGTCTCGAAGAGGAGCTGCCGCTGTCGGTTTTGCCGTGCCTTGGCGGTGTAGAGAGGAGGCTGGCGATAATTTCAGTCGATTGGCCTTCCTTGACGAAGTCGACGGAGGTGGTGGCTCCCCACGAGGCGACATCCCCCGGAGGCTCCTGGTGCATCAGGCGTCGATCGGTCTGTTCAAATATTCAAGTGTTGCCCTGCGGTGTATACTGCAGTGAGACGCTGTGTATGGCGCAGGAGGAACCGATGACGCTCGACCCCACCCTGCT
>JACOEF010000905.1 GCA_024998705.1 Nitrospira sp. | reverse complement strand
TCGAAGAACATCGACAACTGGTCGGCCATCATGTACGGACAGATGGAGGCGTCATAGTCACAGAGCTCATAGGCCAAGAGGTACCCCATGAACGGCAGGAAGAGCAGAGCGCCCACGCCGATCATGTTGCCAACAAATCCCATCCAATCGTAATACGCGCGCTCCTCATCCTTTTTGGCACCCATGAACATATAGGCCGCGATCAGTCCCGCCACAAATCCGCCAAATGTGACGTTCCCCACCAACCGGTGCAAGTTCAGCGGCATCCAGCTGTAATTAAACACCTTGTCCCAGAGGGAGGCGGTCGCCAGGAACTCAGCGGGCGAGATGCCCTCGGCACGGACCGGGGTATTCATGAACGACGTCGGCGCATCGATCACGAACAAGGTGATCGACCCGATCAAGTTCAACAACACGCCCAATGCAATGTGTCGCGCTTTCTTCTCACCCTTCCACGCATCCCACGTATAGAAATACATGTAGAGAACGATGGTCTCACCGATAAACAACAAGGGATAGACCACCGCAAAAATCAGGAAGAAGTGATTGATGAGCCAAGTGGTGAATTGCGGATAAGTAGCGAGCAGCACAAAAATGAAAAGGCCACCCGTCAATGCGGTCATACTGTAGAGAATGACCGTGACCTTCGTGACTTCTTTGGCCAAGCGATCGTAGCGGGGATCCTGCTTGCGATACCCCAACCACTCGGAGATCACCACGAAAATCGGGGCTCCCAGAATGAATCCCGCAAAGAGAATGT
>JACOEF010000904.1 GCA_024998705.1 Nitrospira sp. | reverse complement strand
TGTGATCCTCAAGCGGCAAACCACCGACCCTAAAGCCATTCAAGACGCCCGCACGCTGGGGAAAGAATTGTTTCATGAGATGGGGCCTGACGGCGAGGATGCCCTGTATGCGTTCCTGCAGAACAAGCTCAAGAGCTGGCAATCATCCTTGATGAGCTATAGGCCGTTGGCGGAAACCGGCGATTACCCCGGTAGAGACCAAATCGCAGATGGCCTCCTAGCTATAAAGAGGCTGCTCGCTTCCGATAACAGCTATAAGTTCATCCAGCAACTCAATGAACAGAACAATGAACTTCTCGATTTCGCCGATCACTTTACCAATCTCGAACAGTTCTATGAACACCAAAAGCCCACGTGGGAAAGGCTACGGAAGGCGTATGGCCGTTTTCAGCGAAATCGCCTTGAGCTTGAGAGAGATGCGCAGGCAAGGGTGGCGCTCAAACGGATGCAGCAAATCCTGAACGCGTCGAGTCCGTACAGCCTGATCAAAGAGACCGAGGGGCTCATTACCACAGTCAGTACCGTTAATAGCGCCCTCGTGGCTGCAGCTCGCCAGCAGGCTCTTGCCAAGATTGACGGGCACCTCGTCACAGTCACCAAGGACATTGAGGCAGCCAATGGAGACGCAGGACTTCGTGCTGCCTGCATGAGGCCACTGGAAGAACTTAAGGGCGCAGTCCAGTCTGAAGAGAGTCTGGC
>JACOEF010000242.1 GCA_024998705.1 Nitrospira sp. | reverse complement strand
GTTCGTGCGTCCGCCGCCGCCGCGCAGCACGATGTGATGATCCGGGTTGCCGGTGGTTTTGATGATGGAGGTCATGCCGTCGGCATTGACGCCGACAAAATGGTGCGGGCTCCGGCTGGTGATCATGGCGTTGATGGCGACTTGCAGGCTGCCTTCCGTTCCGTTTTTGAATCCGACGGGCATCGAAAGGCCGCTGGCCATTTCGCGATGGATCTGGCTTTCAGTCGTCCGTGCGCCGATTGCCGTCCAGCTCAACAGATCGGCGATGTATTGTGGGGTGACCGGGTCGAGCAGTTCCGTGGCGCAGGGGAGGCCTTTGCCGTTGATGTTCAAGAGAATGGTCCGGGCCAGTTGAATGCCTTGAGTAATATCGCAGGTGCCATCCAGATGAGGATCGTTGATCAGGCCCTTCCAGCCCACCGTGGTGCGAGGTTTTTCAAAGTAGGTGCGCATGACGATCAGGAGTTTGTCGCGGACGGCGTCGGCCACCGGTTTGAGGCGGTCGGCATACTCGTAGGCGGCATCGGGATCATGAATGGAGCAGGGGCCGACGATCACGATGAGCCGGTCCATGTCACGGCCGTGCAGGATGTTCCGGATCGCCTGCCGCGTCTGGAAGACCAACTCGGACACCTCGTCGCTGATCGGCAGGTTGGTTTTGACATCGCGCGGCGAGGGGAGCGGTTTAATCTCAATGACGTGCTGGTTATCAATCGGCCTGGTCATGTGCGTCCCTTTGAAAAGGTCTGTCTGGTTCACGCGTCACGTTAAGAAGGTGAACTAAGATAGCGAATGTTAGGGGATAAAGTCCAGAGGGGCGGCGGTGTGCGCCGCATTCTTGCTTTCAACCGGAGCGTTTGTTACAACTCAGTCCTCGTAGACCTGTTCACCAGGATGGTCATGTTTCGTCGTCTCGCCGACAAAAAGCCCAGCTCGGTCGTCGCGCTTCTGCTCGCGTGCATGCTGCTCGCGATGGCGCCGTTTGCCGCGGCGTTGGAGATTCATCACGAGCTGGCGGCGGCCGACCATGACGGGCATGAGCATTCCGATACCGACCTCTGTCAGTGGGTGCAATATCATACCGGCCATTCGCTGGTTGGTGACGCACCGGCGACCTGTTCGTTCCTGGCGGAAGCTCCGCCACCTCTCGTCTATCACTCCATCCTCAGTTCTCAGTCTCTCGCGACCACCAGAACGTCCCGCGCACCGCCTCTACCCTAATCTTCACGCCGCGAGTATTCATTTCGGCTGTCTCCGTCTCGTCGACGGACCGGGCGTTGCCCTGGGTCGTGACGTGCGCGGGATGATTAGGGGAGGTTTGTATGATGGTGTCGTGTCGTGCTTTGTGTCATCTGTGTCTCGGACTCATTTTGAGTGTCTTTGCGTTCGAGGTCGTGTCTGGCTACGCGCAGGAACCAGCGGCTCGGCCATTACAGACCATCGTCGGAATGGTTCAGCATCAGGATCTGCGCCGTGTCGGTCAAGCCACCGTTGAGGTGAAGGCTCAGGAAGGGAACCTGGTCGGGACGGCGGTGGCCAACGAGGCGGGGGAGTTTGCCGTGGACATTCCGGCGGCGGGCACCTATTCCGTCAGCGCCGTGCAGGAGACCTATCGTAGCGAGTATGCCATCGTGAAGGCGGGGGCTGCGTCTCTCGCGCCCATCGTGCTCACCCTGTCGCAGACGAAGGAGATTGCACTCGAGGTGGTCTCACCGCTCGCGCCCATTCAGTACAAGGCCTCCAGCGAAACCTATGCGCTGAGTCGCAAGGAGATCGAGGCATTGCCGCGAGGAAATAACAACGAGCTGCAGGACGTACTCCTCACGATTCCGAGTGCGGTCTACGGATCGCTCAAGCAGGTGCATATCCGTCAAGACCATGCCAATCTTCAATTACGGGTCGGCGGCGTCCCGATTCCGGACACCGTCTCGTCCACCTTCTCGGATGTGATCAGCCCCCGGGCCTGGGAGCGGGCGGACATCATCCTGGGCGGTATGGAGGCCCAATATGGGAACAAGGCGGCGGCCGTCCTGGACATTACGACAAAAAGCGGGACCAAGCCGTCATTCGGGTCGATGCAGGTCATGGGCGGGTCGAATCAGACGATCAATCCATCGATGGAATACGGCGGCACCATCGGCGAAAAGTTTCGGTTCTATATCTTGAACAGCCACACGGCCACCAACCGGGGCATTGAGCCGCCGACGCTCGGTCATTCGATTTTCCACGGACAGAGCGAACGCAATCAGACGTTCATCCGTGGCGACTATCAGCACGACAACAAAAACAATTTCACCTGGCTGTTCTTGAACTCCGTGGCCAAGTATCAGATTCCGACGCAACCGGGCCTGGAACTGGATCCGAGCGGGCAGATGTTGCCGCTGCTGCAGGCCGGGCGGCCCGGCTTCACTCCGGTCGCCTCACAGGCGCTCAATGAGTTTCAAAAGGAAAATAACCAGTACGGCCACATGGTGTGGCGGCATGATGTGAACGCGAACAATTTTTTCAGTCTCGCGGGATACATGCGTCATACGCGCGCCACGTTTAAGACCGACCCGCTGAACGTGCTGGCCTACACGGCCGACCCCACGGGGCCTTTTTCGGCATCCGATCAGGATCGGAACGCCTATTCGACGGGCCTGCGTCTCGATTATACCTACGTGCATAGTCCTCAACACCTCATCAAAGCCGGGTTCCAAATCGACCGGACCCAATCAGTGAACAAGACGCGGCTGTTCACCTTTGCCGACGTCGGGGCGGGGAATCCAACGGGAGACCTACTCAGCCTGAATGCCGACAACCGCCAGATCGGGTATCGCCAGGAGTTTTGGATTCAAGACCAATGGACACCCAATGAACGGTGGACGTTCAACCTCGGGCTCCGCGGTGACGCCGTCCAATACTTGCGGAACGAAGGGCAGATCAGCCCGCGCGTCGGTGTGAGCTACAAGTACGACCCCTCGAATGTGTTTCACGTCTTTTATGGTCGCATGTTCACGCCGCCGAATCTGGAAGCCATTTCCTTCGCGAAGCTGAACACCGCCGGCACGCGGGCCGAGCCGGATGACACGACGAACAATACCGTGCGGGCCGCGCGGGCACACTACTTCGAGGTCGGCAGTTACCATGCGCTGAACCGGTATGCCACGCTGCAATTTACCGGCTGGTACAAGCTCAGCAATTTCCTGTCCGATGCGGGACAGTTCGGCACGACGCCGCTGTTGAACTACTTTGCCTTCGAGCGGGGGTGGCAGCGGGGCATGGACGCGGCGTTGAAACTGCAATTGACCGAGAACCTCACGGCGCGCGGCAATGTGGCCTGGGGGCAATGCAAGGGGTATGGGTTGCAGTCCGGGCATTTCCTCCTGGAGGCGAAGGAAATTGCGGACATCAATTCACGGGGCGGCGTGTTCTGCGATCACATGCAGACTCTGACGAGTTCGGCGATTGTGACGTATCGGTTCCTGGAGCGGACCACGGTGACGGGGCAGATGTTGTCCGCGTCAGGATTACGGACGGCGGAAAACGCAGAGGCAAAAACCAACTCCGCGCACAGCCCTTCGTACACCATCTATAATGTCTCGATCGCTCACGTGTTTCCGTTGCCTTGGGAGGGACAGAAGTTCCTGCTCGGTTTCGATATCATCAACCTGTTCGATCAGCAGTATTATATCAATCAGGGAGAGGGCAGCATCGGTTTGGGGGTCGCCCATGCGGGGATGCCGAGGTAGTTCTTTTTTCGCGGCCAGTGGTTCTTCTAGCCCACATGAGTCATGAACGCTTCTACTGCAATCGCCCATCTCGCGGCTGCGATGAACCCGGCCATTCTTGTGGAATGGCCGGGCGAGCAGGCTCGCGACTCAGTCAGTCAACGTACGTCCGTACGCCTCCTTCCTTCGCCGCTCCGCGTGCTCGTCTCGCTCGCGGCTGCGCGATTTCGTAACGAAGCGTCATGACTATGTGGGCTAGAGGCGCGGATGAACAACATGCTAGAGATAATTAGTCCTTCTGGATGACCCGATTGAGCCGCCATTTGCGGCCTTGCTGGACGATCTTGTTGGGCATCTGCTGCCGACTGTGGGAAAATGCGGCCTTGCTGGATGACCCGTTTGAGCATCATCGCCTTGGAATGATTAGGACAACTATATGACGAACATCATTGGTGCATTAGGTTGTGTGACGGGACGGATAGTCGGGATCTGTGTCTTGTGTCTGTGCCTGTCGCCGCTTGCGGCGAGGGGCACGACGGGTGATGAGGCGACGCATGAAGCGGATCATGCGTTGGATGCGGACATCATCGAATTGCCGGAAGTGCATGTGCACGGGTTGTCGCTGAACAAAGACCAGCAGGTAGGGCCGGTGCCGAAATCCACGCCCTGGCCCGCGATTCCCTCCTCGCTGGACGGCAAGCCGCTCGACGATTGGATGAAGGCGCGCTTGCTCGTGTCGAAAGACTCACAGGTGACGGTCGTGGTGTTGGAACCGGCGAAACACCGCGAGCTGACGGTGGCCGGCATCATCGCGTTTAACAAATGGACGTTCCTGCCGCAACTCAAGGGCGACGACCCCGTCGAGGGAGAACTCACCGTGCGGATTCATTTCAGATCGCAGTAACCACTTGCCGGCAGAATGGTGAAGTACTTAAGGTTAAGGTGAACCGCAACGCAGAGCGTATCTAAATTGATGCCGATGCCCTGTCATTGTTGGAACGGATCTAGGCATTAGACTCACCTTTCCAGAACCGGAATCTCATTTTCTGCGGTTAACCATTCTTCTCGAGTTCCAGCAAGAAGCCATACCTCATTTCGTCGAGGCGGCCAATACATTGCGACTACTGGCTCGACCGTCGGTCTGCCTTTCCGCGATACACACGAGGAAGTGTGCCTGTTCCACGTTGAGCAGATAATCTTTTCCGAAGACACAGTCCATAGAAATGTACGCTCTCCGTTGGCCGCGTTATCAAACATAGCTCTACCCGGGCAGCAAATTTGGTGCTGGCAATGTCGCAAAGCACCGGGCAGGATCAAAATCACTGGAAGCGGCCAGGTCAGGGATCGTACAGCGAGGCGGTCACCGAACGGCGGGCTTGGTGAGATCGTTGTGCACCCGATTGTTTTCCGCATTGACGTCGATGCCGCCCGCGGGTGCAGGTTTATCGAGATTCGTGTACTGGAAGGTTCCGAAGGGTTGAATCTGGTCGTCGGTCGGCAGTTGCTGGCGGTTCCACCCTCCGCCGAGTGCACGGATGAGACCCACCGAGGATTTCAGCAGTTCAGCCTTGATTTGCACTGAGTCGATGCGTGCGGTGAGCGTGGCGACCTGCGCATAAATGAGTTCAAGGCTGGATGCCAGCCCGCCCTGATAGAGTTCTGTGGTCAGATTTTGTGTCTTGAGGGTGGCTCCGACGGCGGCGTCCTGCCGATTGGCTGCAAGGGTCAGTCGGTCGGTCAGGCTCAAATTATTTTCGACTTCGCGGAAGGCGTTGAGCACCGTGGAACGGTAGAGGTCTTCTGTCTCGCGATAGGCCGACCAGGCCTGCTGCAATTGAGCACGGCGATACCCTCCCTGAAAAATCGGAAGCGACACACTTGAGCCGTACGACCAGAAACTATTGGCGAGCGAGATCAGATTGAAGGCGGTATCTTCAAACCCGCCTCCGGCCCGGAACAACACATTGGGATAAAAGGCGGTACGGGCAATACCGATCACGCGGTTCGCCTGTGCCATTCGACGTTCCATCCCTGCGATGTCGGGCCGACGCTCAAGGAGGGTGGAGGGGATGGTTCGCGGAATCATAAACTTCGCCACACGAAGATCATCGACCGGTTCGACCTGAAAACCGGCCGGCGCGAGATTGAGCAGGATGGCGATCGCTTGTTCGGTCACTTGACGTTGCCCCTGAATCTGCGCGTATTTCGTCTCGGTGCTGAACAGCAGCGATTCGACTCGGGCGACGTCCAGCGCCGATGCGATCGCGCCGGCGAATTGCGCCTTCACGAGGTCCAGCGACTGTTGGTACAGGTCGATCGATTGTTTATAGATGGCGCTTTGCGCGTCGTATCCTCGCAGGACGAAGTAATCGGCGGCCAGTTCCGCCTGCAAACTGAGGCGTGCGAGCCCGTAGTCGGCGGCGCGCTCTTCGGCGCGATAAAGCTCGGCACGCGTCGCATTTCGAAGCGCCGACCAAAAATCCGGTTCCCAGGATGCGAGCCCTCCGCCGAGAACGGTCGTCCCGAATTGCGAAATGTCCGGAGGACGAAACAGTCGATTAATGGATTCCCTATTGTCCGAGGCGCCGAACCCTAGGCCGAGGTGAGGCAGGTATTGTGCTCGGGCCTTCATCATCACATCGCGGGCTTGGACGAACCGCTCGGCGGCGGCTTGCAGATCGGGATTGGCCGCCATGGCCTGTTCTTCAAGCTTGTTCAGGACGGGATCGTTAAACAGCTTCCACCAATCCGTGCGCAATTCGTCATCCGACGGCTTCGCCTCGACGAAAGGACTGGCGCCCTTCCATGAGGCGGGGACGACGTACTCAGGCGGCTCATAGCGCGGCGCTAAATCGAAGGCCGGGAATCCACTACAAGCCGGCAGGCCGAGCGCCAGCAGTATCAGGCTGCATCGCGCGCAGGTGCGAAGGAGGTGTGCAAGTTCGGGTCTTGTTCGTACGCGTTCACCCATCACGTGTAACGGACCCTTATTGAGGTGAGTGTGCAGTTGGGGTCGGGGCTTCTTTTGAGCCGGGATTTGCTGTGACCGCAGGAGCTGGTGCCTCGGGAGTTGCTATTGAGTCAGGGCCTTCTGTGCTGAGGAGATCATAACCGGACGCCGGTGTCACGACGCGCACCTTATCGTTGTCGAGCAATGCGGCGCTCGGATTATTCACGATACGGTCACTCGCCGAAATCCCTTCTGCCACTTCGACGGAGCTGTCGAGGAGTCGGCTCACCGTGATGGGGTGTAAGCGTACGCGGTCGTCCTCCGTCACCACGGCCACTTGCGTGCCGTGCTCTTGGAACACCAACGCGGTGGATGGAATCGTGAAGACTTGCCTGTCGACCGGCGCCGTGAGATGCACCTGAGCATACGAGCCCGGCCAGAGCGCGCGGTCCTCATTTTCAATAGTGAAGACGGTCACGGCCGTACGCGTGCCCACATCGAATCCTCGGGAGACGGTCAGAAATTTGGCGGTGAAATGACGATTCGGCAGTTGCGGAACGGTCACAGTGGCCATGAGGCCGGGCTGGAGAAACGGCCCGAACGATTCCGGCACGCTGACGAAGAGGCGCAGCATATGGACGTCGGCCACCGTAAAGAGATTGGTGATGGCCTTTGGGGTATTGAGGTTGCCTTCCTTGCTGACCAGGTCCCCGACATTGATGTTGCGCTGAGTGACCACGCCGTCAAATGGGGCGATGATGTTTTTGAAGCGAATGAACGCATCGATGTTCCGAACCTTTTGTTCCGCGGCTCTGACCTTCGCCGCTTCGGCTTTCAGGTTTTGTTCCTGCACCGTGATCGACTGCTCGGAGACCGCGTGATTGGGGCGTAGTGCCACCCACCGCTGGGCGGTGACTTCGGCGAGTCGGTACCTGGCGCGCTCGGTGTCCAGATCCGCTTTGGCCTGCGCATATTCGGCGTCCAGATCCGGCGCATTGATTTCAGCGAGGATGTCGCCTTTCTTGACCCGATCGCCATAGTCCTTGTACCACATCTTTACGTAGCCGGTGACGCGCGCGTACATCGGCGCTTCGTACCACCCGACAATATTGCCGGGGAGTGTAATCGACTCGCTCGAAGCCCCCGGCTTGGGATTCACGACAGCAACCGTGGGGACAGCGTCTTCGAGCGTTTGCTCGGCCAAGACCACGGCGTTGCTTTTGGATTCGTATATTCGATAGCCGAGATAACACACGCACAACAGCGCGGTTGAGAGTGCCAGGCTTTTCCCAGCGAATAAGTGGCTCATGCAGTGTGCTCCTCTTGCCGGGGCATGCGCCGGCTATAGATTATCGCGTAGACGCAGGGCACGAACAGCAGGGTGAAGAGAGTGGCAACGAGCAGGCCGCCGATGACGGCGCGACCCAGTGGCGCATTCGCAGAATACCCCGTCGCCATGGGGACCATTCCGATGATCATAGCTGAAGCGGTCATGAGCACAGGCCGGAAGCGAGTGGTGCCGGCTTCGATCGCGGCCCGCAACGCGTCGCCGTGCTCTTCGAGCCGTTCACGGGCGTAGGACACGACAAGAATCGAATTGGCGGTCGCCGTGCCCATGGTCATGATGGCGCCTGTCAGCGCGGGTTCCGATAGTCGCGTATGGGTGAGGAACAAGGCCCACGCGATGCCCGCCAGTGCGCCGGGCAACGCCGTAATGATGATGAAGGGATCCAGCCAGGATTGGAAGTTAACGACGATCAGCAGATAGACCAGCGCGATTGCGACCAGGAGTCCGAAGATCAACTCGAAGTAGGCGTCGTGCATCAGTGAGGCCTGGCCATGGATTTCGAGCGCCGCGCCGCGGGGCAACTCGTCTTCCATGGTTTTGGCTACCTGTTCGACATCCGCCAACACCCCGCCGAGATCGCGCCCTTCGGCGGAGACATAGATGTTGAAGAGCGGCATGATGTTCCCGTGCGTGACAACCCCCGGCGTGCCCTCCGCTGAAAGGTCGGCTAAATTGCCGAGGAGCTGGACTGACTGGCCGCTCGAAGAGTAGCCGGAGGACTCGACCGGGATGGTTTTGAGACTATTGACGCTGTTGATCTGTGGCTGCGGCGTATAGACATTGATCAGGTACGACATGCCGGTACTGGGATCGAGCCAATAGATCTGGTCGACCTGTTGGCTCCCGGCGGTGGTCATGAGCAGATTGTCGGCCATCGTCTTCAAGGTTCTGTTGACACCCAGTCCGAACGTGCGGTTGCCTTCGACCATGAGGGTCGGTGTGCGCATCGTTTGCTGAATCACCACGTCGGTGGCGCCGGGGATCTCGCGAAACTTGCCCACTAATTTGCGGGCGTATTCGTAGTTGGGGTAGACGTCCGGCCCGTTGATTTGTACATCGATCGGTGCCGGTGCGCCGAAGTTGAGAATTTTGGCGGTCAGATCGGACGGCTGAAACGTGAATTCTGTTCCCGGATAGCGTTCCCGTAAGCCCTTGCGCAGGGTGCGGCGGTAGTCCCGCACCGGCGACTTTTCATTCTTCAAGAGGATCGTCAGGTCACAATCCTGAGAACCGATCGTTGGCGTCGGAATGAACGCAAGGTTGTGCGGCCCGACCGGCAAGCCGCAATTGCTGACGACATTTTCGACCTGGCCCGGCAGTAACTCATGAATGCTGTCGGAGACAAGCGTGGCAATGCGTCCAGAGACTTCGATGCGCGTTCCGAGCGGCGCCCGCATATGCATCGTAATGATCCCCGACCTGATCTCGGGAAAATAATCGCGCCCGAGAAAGAAGAAGAGCGACAGCGAGGCCAGTGCGATGGCCAGCGAGATGGTCACGAAGCTACGGCGATGGGTGATGGCCTGCTCGAGCAGTAGGCCATAACGCTCGCGGAACCGGTTGAAGCCGCGTTCGAATCCCTGCTGGAAGCGAACGAACGGGTTCCGTGATGGCTCCATAGCCGTCTGGCTCGTCGGGTCATGCGGTAGCGACAT
>JACOEF010000585.1 GCA_024998705.1 Nitrospira sp. | reverse complement strand
TCCAACTCAGTGGTTGGCGGCATAGCGAGCTCTTGTCGATTCACCGGTACTTCCAGCAGAGCCGGGCCGTCATGATCGAGGGCTTGTATCAGCAGAGGACGACCCCGCGCGGGCTGCTCCGCCGTCAGGCCAGCATCCCGCGCGCTTCAGCCATCGTTGCCCAATCGGGATTGCGTAAGTCCATGGCACACTCCAGGCATCCCGCTACCTTCATTTCAAGTTTCACAAAACCGAGTGAGTCGTTCTTGAAGACCACCAACTTGACCGGCAATTGCCGTTACCGAAACAACCGCAATCCCCCATCAGCATCGCCAGCCCTCCGTCCCCAGACAACGTGATTACTTGACGATCGGGATGGGTGAGCTGCGCTCCAATCACTTGCAGCAGCGCATTGGCCATGGATCCGTGCGTGAAAGATCCCAGCAATCTCCGCCTGTCGTTCATCGTGAGGCACCCGCCGCCCGCAGTGTGGGCGTGCCGACATCGCAGTAGAACATGGCGTCTTCCGAGGCAACCTCGCCGAGAAGACGAGGCATCCGCGCCGGATGTGAGACCATTTCGCAAAAATGACGACACTCGCGAAACAGATGCTTGGGATTGTACTGTCTGCGGCATGCGGTAGATCAGCCTGCTTGAGTGTCAAGACAGTTCTTGACCCTCCTCACACAACGCGGGTCACATCTGAAGACGCGTTGAGCGGCCGGGTGATGATTGCAATAGAGGAGAGAGTGGCGTAGAGGAAGATGCACGAAGGACTCTTCACGCGCATGTTGTTTGGCGCTGTTCGCAGGAGGACCGATCATGAACGTACGACTGCTGTTTGCATTGTTACCCCTCTTGAGTCTCGGCCCCCCTCTCTACGCACAGGACCCCTGTTCGGATTGTTTCAACGCGGCTGAGGGAGAGGCAAGAAAATGCCTCGAGAGTGTCATCGGGCCAAGCGAGAGGAATGCGTGCCTGGATATTCGGCACGAGCAGATGAAGGCATGCACCGCGAACGAATGCACGGTGCAAAGAGAACTAAGTGTCACAACAGAGTCTCAGGCTACTCCGGGCCGCCCCGGCCTTGGGGCGTACATCCCGACGGAAATCGAGTGGCTGGCATTAGTCATGAGAGCGAGCCTCAGGCGGGAGGCCACTACCGACAGTCCCTATTCGCTCGACGTCGTCCTCGCCGCTCCTGACACGATCCAACTCCTCGTTCGATATCGACCACCCATGACCCGAGACAGTCTGGACAAGACCATCGAGGCCGCCAGGGAAGCCATCAAGAACCAGGCACGAAACTATGGGTGGGATAAATGGGTGAAGATTCGCGAGACGGTCGAGCTGTATCCAGCCCAGAAATGAGCCGATCAGATCGGTCTATGTACCCCTGCAAGTCAACGCTACGAACTTTCATGAACTCTAAATGGGGTCATGGGGTCAGGTCTTGTAATCAAACAGACGCATCCTCCGTCCGCTTCAACCGGCGGCTCACCGTGGCGGCATGGACCCCCAAATGGTCCGCAATCTCGGCCAACCGATACCCG
>JACOEF010000025.1 GCA_024998705.1 Nitrospira sp. | reverse complement strand
GGAAATCGGACAGGAAGGTCACATTGGCGATCTTCGCTTCTTCCGCGAACCGTTTTTGCGCGAAGGGCGTGTCGATGCTGATGGTGATGAGCTCAACCATTCGATCGAGGCCCATGTTCTTCTCGCTCAGGTAGTGGGTCTGTTGTTCGCAGACCTTGGTGTCGAGGGACGGCACGATACTGATGATGCGGACCTTCCCCTTGCCCTTCGTGTCATTGATGGGGACCATCGATAAGTCGGTTTGGGTGAGCTTGACGTCACGCAGCTTGTCGCCGACTTTGATGCCCATTCCTGACAGCATCAACGGTTTGCCTTGGAACAGGATGTTGTTGCCTTCTCCGGCGACGGCACTGCCGTCGGCCACGGTCATATTCTTGTACGAGAAATCTGAGTGGCCGGACGTGGAGGGTGTCCCGCAACCACTGAGGTTCAGGCAGAGCAGGGCCGTTACTGCGTAGAACATCGTACCGCTGGAAATCGTACGGATATGAAATGGTCGCATAAAGTATGTCTCCATCAACGAGGAAGGTTGTGAGGGCTACTCCGTCACTCTATGGCTGCTTTGGTAGGCTGTCAAGGTTGGAGAAATTCCGTAATGTGCCGGTTCACCACCTGTGGCCGTTCCCATTGCGGGATATGCCCGGCGTCGGGGATCACGATGAGGCGGGCCTGCGGGATCACAGCGTGCAAGTCACGGCCGACTTGCGGGGGAAAGAGGCGATCCTGTTCACCCCAGAGGATCAACGTGGATTGTCGGATGTCTTTGAGCCTGGGGGCAAAGTGCCGCTCCCAGAGCGGCAGGCTGTTCCGGAGCGACATGAGGGGTGTGATCATATCCTCGCGTTGACGGTTCCGGTTGGAGCGGTCCAACACCGCCGGTGTCACCAGTGTGTGGTCGTAAATGATTTCTTTCAGCACCGCCTCCATGGTGCGATTGCCGACGAACAGGGCTCCGAAGCGGGCCAGCCAGGCGGGGACGCTGGTGTTCAGGGCGCGTTGCATAAGCGGGCTGGCCAGGCGTTCGCGCACATGGTCGGGTAGGCTGTTGATCAACACCAGGCGGGACACGCGGTCGGGATGGGTCAGAGCCATGCCGATGGCCACGCCGCCTCCCATGGAGTTGCCGATCAAGGTGGCGGTCGGAAGGTTGAGCGCATCCATGAGGCCACGGATCGATTCGATCAAGTCTTCAGGCCGGTAGTCGATGTCGGGTTTGTCAGAAAGGCCTGAGCCGATCAGATCGGGCGTGATGACACGGAAGTGTCGTGACAGCGGAAGTTGCTGATACTCCCATTGCCACATCGATCCGCCGTATCCGTGAAGCAGGATGAGCGGCGGGCCCTGGCCTTCGTCGAGATAGGCGATGTGGTGGCCGTTGACCGAGGCGGTGTGGATGGGAAATCGTTGGAAGCCGTCGAACCAGCGGGGAATCTCTGGAGGTGCCGCACAACCGCTCATGAGGACCGCTGCGAGACAGAGGGTTAGGACGCGTGGCTATGCGACCGC
The DNA here is from genome assembly GCA_024998705.1 of Nitrospira sp. GTDB lineage: Bacteria > Nitrospirota > Nitrospiria > Nitrospirales > Nitrospiraceae > Nitrospira_A. The sequence goes on along the minus strand of JACOEF010000025.1, from coordinate 1,079 downwards.
AGTCAGACCGACAGTCCACGCCGGGAGCCGCACCGCTACTCCAGTTGAATCACGGTTTCGTCGATTTTCACGTTGTCGCCCTCGACGACCAGAATCGCCGTGACGCGCCCGTCCATCGGCGCCGGGACCTGGCTTTCCATCTTCATGGCTTCGATGATCAAGAGCGGGTCGCCGGTCTTTACCTGAGCGCCATCGGCCACGAGGACTTTCACGACGCGACCCGGCATCGGCGGGGCGACATCGCCCGGTTTCGTCGGTCTGGGACGTTTTGGTTTGCTCGCGCTGCCGGCCGCGGGCGATTCCGGCACACCGGCCAGCACTTCCTGTAGCGGTTCCAGCGAGACTTCCTGCAGCCGGTCGTTGACCCGGATGTAGTAGGGTTTGCGGCCGTCGGTGGTGCGGCCTGAACCGGAGACCACGACATGGTAATTCTCGCCATGCACAGTGATGTTGAATTCAGCCGGGGCGAGGTGGAGATCGTGGGCCACGGCAGGGCCCTTCGTTTCCGTCGGTTCCAGTGGCTCCGCCTGCAGATCGCCCCGTTCACGTGCCTCGAAAAAATCCCTGGCAATCGCCGGGAAGAGGGCGAACGACAACTGGTCCTCCAGTGTGGTGGCGGACTCAGGCATGTCTTTTTTTAGCTTCTCAAATTCCGACTCAAGCCGGTCTGCCGGCCGGCCCTTCACCGGTTCTTCATCCCCGATGGCCCGCGCCATAATCTCTTTATCGAGGGGGCCGGGAGCCCGGCCATAGAGGCCGAGGAAATAATTCTTGGTCTCCGTGGTGATGACCTTGTACCGCTCACCCTGTTCGCCCGTGAGCACGTTGAGCGTGGCCTGTGTGCCGACGATCTGGCTGGTCGGCGTCACGAGCGGCGGGTAGCCCATGTCTTTGCGGACACGGGGGATTTCGTCCATCACTTCTTTCATTCGGTCGAGTGCGTTTTGTTCGGCCAGCTGGGCGGCGAGATTGGAGAGCATGCCGCCTGGAATTTGGGACGTCAGAATTTCGGCGTCCACCCCGGTGAAGTCACTTTCAAATTGTCGGTACTTCCGGCGCACGTTCCGGAAATGCTCTGC
>JACOEF010000120.1 GCA_024998705.1 Nitrospira sp. | reverse complement strand
GCCTCCTCCACCACCGGAGATCTCTCCAATTCTTCGACACTATAACAAATCTGTTTGACCTGCACAAACAAAGTCGCAATCTTCCCACCGCCGCAATCCATGCGCGTCTTCCTCTTGCCTTTGTGATCGTCGCCTGAGTAGAATTCGCGAAACCTTGCCGACAAGAGGCGCTCTCGATGATCAAACTGTTACGCGAAGCCGCTCACGACTATCCGTGGTTCCTCAAATCCATCATGGGGGTACTCGCCCTCGCGTTCGTCATCACCATGGGCTGGTGGGGATTCGGCCAGGAAAGCGGCAACGTCGTCGCCTCCGTGGGGGACCAGATCGTCCCCTTGGACGAGTATCGCCGAGCCTATGAAAATACGTATCGTTTCTACAAAGACAAAGGGCAGAACGAGATCAAGGACGAATTCCTCAAACAGTTTGTCCTGGAACAACTCATCGACAATCGCATGTGGCTGCACGTGGCGAAAGAGATGGGGCTGACGGTTTCCGACGAGGACTTGCGCAAAGCAATCATGCAGCGGACGGAGTTTCAGAAGAACGGGGCCTTTGATCCCGAGGCATACCGACGATTGCTGTCGGCGAATCGTTTGACACCCGCCTCATTCGAGGCAATGGAAGCCAAGGACATTCTCACCAACAAGGCGCGGCTGGTCATTATGGATGCGGTTGCGCTCACTCCGGATGAATACACGGAAGCGCAGACACTCGCGGCTCGCGAAGGGGACGCCGACCCGGCCAAGGCTGCCGCGGCAAAGGAACGGGTTTTCCAGAGCCTCCTGTTCCAAAAGCAACAGCGCGCGTTGATGGCCTATGCGGAGTCGATGAAGAGCAAAGTTCCCGTGAAGATCCACAAAGAACTTATGTAGCCGGCGCCCAACCGCTCCCAATCAGCATCGCGTCCCCATAACTATAGAACCGATACCGTTGCGCCACCGCCTCTTCGTACGCGGCACGGAGCGGTGCTACACCCACAAGGGCGGACACCAGCATCAGTAGGGTCGTCCGCGGCAGATGAAAATTCGTCACCATCGCATCGATGACCTGAAACTCAAATCCCGGGGTGATAAACAGGTCGGCCTCTCCCTGGAACGGCTCGATCCCGCGCCCACCCTGCGCTGCGGACTCCAAGGCTCGCACCACCGTGGTGCCCACGGCCACGACACGATGCCCCTGCGCCCGCGCCCGGCGAATCTGCTCCACGGTCTGCGCAGACACCTCGATCCGTTCGGCCAACATGCGATGGTCCTCGATTCGCTCAGTCTTCACACTCCGAAACGTGCCGGGCCCCACATGCAAAGTCACCTGCGCCATTTCGATGCCCTTCCCTGCCAGGGCCTGCACCAAGTCGCGCGTAAAATGCAGCCCGGCGGTAGGCGCTGCGATGGCCCCTTCATGCCGAGCAAACAGGGTCTGGTACCACTGCTGATCGTCCGCTGACGGTTCCCGCTTGATATACGGAGGCAGCGGCATCGTGCCCGCCGCCTGCATGAGATCGTAGACGCTTGTGACACCCGACACCTGCAGTGTGGTTCGGAGCTGGCTGCGCTCCACAATTTCACCGATCCCGCCGCCTGGAAACTCAACCGTGGCGCCGGGCCGGAAACGTCCCTTCATCAGCACTTCCCACAGTCCCTGCCCGAGGTCCTGCACAAACAACAGATCGAGCAGTTTTCCGGTGGGTCGAACCTGCGCAGGGACACGTGCCGGCATGACCTTCGTGTTATTCACCACCACGAGATCCCCCGGCTGCAGCAACAACGGGAGATCGGCCACCTGCCGATGCATCATACGTCCTTCCCCTTGTCGATCCAGCACAAGCAGACGTGCACGGTCACGCGGGATCACCGGGTGATCGGCTACAAGCGCTGGGTCAAAGGGAAAGTCGAATTCGCTGAGTAACATCAGGGGGTCGGTATCGCCGGGGTCACCAATTGCGACAGGGCCGAGTTGTGCAACTGGGTTCCAGGGTAGTAGTACTGCAGAATGCTGCTATACGAGTAGCCGAGCTCAGCCAGCTCTTTCGCGCCCCATTGACAGAGCCCCACAGCATGGCCTGCTCCGTAGCCGGTAAACACCACCTCGGCACCGATCGATTCCACCTCGAACTGCGTGCTGGGAATGATGGTGTACCCCACGGCCTTTCGAAGATCTTCGCCTCGCAATACGGCCTCCCCGCCTGAATGTAAAATCCTCAGGCGCGAAACCCGTCCGGCACGACTATAGGCAATCGGAGTAATCGTGGCAATCGTACCGACCGAAAAACCCTGGTGTCGTAAATTGTGCTCGAGCTGGTCGATTTTCACACTGGCCCGCCATTGATAATAGGGGGATTCGAGATCAAACGGACATTCGACCCCCTTGAGGTAGGGCAGGTCTTTGTTGGCCCACACATTCACGGCATCTTCCGTCGGGCCTGCTGCGGTGGATGAGAAGGCCGCATAGATAGGCGCCTGTTGATGGGTGACGACAATGCCTCGGGTCGATTCGACGGCGTCCTCGACTCGGCGGTCCACCCCTGTACGCCCCCGATACACCTGGTCTTGGATGGTCGCGACGACGTCATAGTCCCGGGCCGAACTGAGCATCTTGTTATACAGGGCATACGTCCGTGCCGCCACCGCTTGCACCTTTAACATTTCCGGGTGCCAGGCTGAACTGACCTCCGACGGCACCACCCCCTTCACATACTCTTCCAAATCCACCTGGTTGACGACCGAGAGCCCCTGCCCTTTGCGCGACACACGCACGACCCCGCTGAGTGCCAGCGGAGCGCCCCCTTCTTTTCCCATGACCAGCGCGAGGTTGTTTCGGAGCGGCCGGATGAGGACCTGGCCGGTCATGATGCGCCGTCCATCGACCTGTACCCCATCTCCCCGAGCTGTAAGATGGATCGGCGCATTCAGGATCTTCGTGTCACCCGACTCAGTGATGAGAGCGAGGGCGCCCTCGGACTGCACTTCCACCGAGAGTGCTTCCTGAGCCAACAGCACGCGAATGGATTCAGCGAAGACGGCGGGCGCGCAGAACAGGGAGAGGAGCAGCATCCCCCCGACGACGGCCAGACTGGAAGCGCAATGTCGAGTCAGCGGCGAAAGAGCCATGAAAGGAAGTAGAACACCAGGCTGAGCAGAATGCTGAGCACGAGACTGGTCGCGATCGGAATATACAGATTGAATCGCTCTCGCGTGACCGAGAGATCGCCGGGCAGTTTACCGATCCACCCGAACGCAGATCCAATGCCGGGCCACTTTTCCGCCAACGTGAGCAGCAACCCGACGACCACCAACACCAGGCCCGCCACAATCAACGATCGACCGACACCAGTCCACGCTGCCATTATTTATTGTATCAGACATTCGGCGATCTGCACGGCGTTGAGGGCAGCGCCCTTCCGAAGGTTGTCGCTCACGACCCAGAGATTCAACCCATTGGTGATCGACTCGTCCACACGCCCCCGCCCGACATACACGTCATCCTTCCCGGACACGTCGAACGGCATCGGATACAGTTTCTTGACGGGATCGTCGTATACGATGACGCCGGGCATCTCTGCCAGCGCCGCCCGCGCATCGTTCGCCTTCAACGGACGTTCCAGCTCCACGTTGATGGCCTCGGAGTGACAGCGCAACACCGGCACGCGCACGGTCGTCGCCGTAACCCGCAACGACGGCATCTCCAGGATCTTCCTGGTCTCTTGAACGATCTTCACCTCCTCCGAACAATCGCCGCCGTCACCGAACGATCCCACCTGCGGTAACAGGTTGAACGCGATTTGATAGGGATAGACCTGCACCTTCACCTCTTGAAAGGCCATCAACGACTTGGTCTGATCGACCAACTCGTCCATGGCGGCCGACCCGGTGCCCGATACCGACTGAAAGGTGGTCACCACCACCCGCTTGATGCCTGCGGTATCGCGAAGCGGCTTCAGCGCCATAACCAAGGGAGTGGTGGTGCAGTTCGGAATGGCCACGATCCCACGCTTCATCGAGCGCAACGCTGCCGCATTGACCTCCGGTACGACCAGCGGCACATCAGGATCCATCCGGAAGACCGCACT
>JACOEF010000177.1 GCA_024998705.1 Nitrospira sp. | reverse complement strand
CGTGACCATCTGCAGGGGTGTCACACCGACCTCTTGGCCCATCGAAATCGACGCCAGCGAGCGTTTCCCCCATTGGCGCGGCCCCCGAAGCAAACCGACCGTTTCCCCCGGCAAATCAACGCCGGTCTTGTCGCCGAACCCGAACTCCTTGAGATAATCAAACACTCGCCACTCACCCAAGGCCATACCGACCTTTGCTGCGCCGATATTGCTCGATTTCTGGATCATCTGCGCGAACGTCATCCAGCCCGTTTTTTCGTGATCGTGAATGACCGTATTGGCGATCGAGAATTGCCCGTTCTCGCCATAAATCATGCTGCTCGGCGTCATCACCTTCTCTTCGAGGGCGGCCGCCGCAATCACGGCCTTCATGGTAGACCCCGGCTCATAGGTATCCGTCAAGGCGCGGTTACGCCATCGATCAGGAGCCAGGGCACCGACTGTATTGGGATCGAATCGTGGACTGACGGCCATGGCCAACACAGCCCCGGTTATCGGCTCCATGACAATGATCGTGCCCGACTTGGCATTCGATCGACTCACGGCCTCATCCAGCTCTTTTTCAGCAATGTACTGGATCACTTCGTCGACGGTCAGGGTCAGACTGTGCCCCGCTGCCGCACCTTCCTCATTGAGCCCTTTCGGAAATACGGCGCGTCCCAGCGCATCACGCTGCAACACCACCGACCGCTTTTCACCACGCAGGTATGATTCGTAGCGCAGCTCCACCCCTTCCAACCCGCGATCATCCATGCCGGCAAAGCCCAACACATGCGATAACAGCGGTCCCTTAGGATAGAAGCGACGCCCCTCCATCACCACCCCAACGCCATCAAGCGCGAGTCGCTCAAGCCGTCGCCCCTGTTCCGGTTCCAGCTTGCGTGCCAGCCATACGAAATGCTTTTCCTGCTTCAGTTTCTTTTCAAGTTCCGTCGCCTTCACGTGCAAGATCGGCGAGAGGTTGCGCGCCGTCGCGCCGGGATTCCCAAGGGATGCCGGAACCCCAAATACGGACGGCACCTCCATATTCATGGCCAGCACCTTGCTATTGCGATCGTAGATCGTTCCTCGCGCGCCCTCCAGGATCACGTTTTTCTGGTGCTGACGATCGGCCTTCAGGGTCAATTCCGCCGACTGCATCACCTGGAGATTCACGAGACGGACAACGACACAAAGAAAGGCGACCACCAGCCCGCAGGCCACCACAATACGGCGACTGCGAAAAGGAGGCGCAGCCACTATCGCGCTCTCCGCATCACGATATTCTTGGCAATCCGCACCTCACCCTCTGCTGCCACTGGGTTCGCCGGCGCTTCCGGCTCGAGGTTTACGACAACAACCTGGCCCTTCTCCGGCTGCATCATCCCCAACTTGTCGGTGGCGAGGCGCGCAATTCGCTCAGGAGCCGTGAGCCCTGAGAGCTTCACACGCAATTCATCACGCTCACGCTCAAGGAGCACCTTCTGCGTCTTCAGCCGTTCGATGTGGTAACCGATGCGAACGATGTCCACCCGCTCCCACACAAAAAGCAACACCAGCGACGTAACCGCGGCAAACGCGACGGCTTTCATTGTAGAGACTCCTTGGCGATCCGCTCCACGACTCGCAACTTCGCGCTTCGTGACCGCGGGTTTCGGCATCGCTCGCTTTCCGAGGCGATAACCGGTTTTTTTGTCAACACCCTCACCGCCGCTTCGGGGCCGTTTGCCAGCGCCCGAAACGTATGCTTCACGATCCTGTCTTCCAGTGAATGAAACGAGACGGCACACACCCGACCGCCGGGGGCGAGAATATCGACCGCATCCCGGAGCGCCGGCTCCAACACATCCAGCTCACGATTCACGGCGATCCGTAGCGCCTGAAAGGTGCGCGTCGCACAATGAATCCGTCCATGCCGATACGAAGCCGGCACGGCACGCTCCACCACAGCCGCCAATTGCCAAGTCGTCCCGATCACGCCCTGCATCAGCGCCTGCACGATTGCACGGGAAATCCTGCGCGAGTACCGCTCCTCACCGAGCTGGTAAATCAAATCGGCCAACTCGGTCTCCGGCAAATCACGGACCAGATCCGCAGCCGTGCGTCCCTCACGCTGATCCATGCGCATATCCAGCGGGCCGTCTTCCCGGAAACTGAAGCCCCGCTCCGCACGATCAAGCTGAGGCGAGGACACGCCCAGATCGAAAATCACGCCATCCACCCGAGAAACTCCACTCTCAGCCACCAGCGCCTTGAGATCGCAGAAATTTCCATGTCGGAAATGCACCCGTTGCGCGACCTCCCGCAGACGCACTTGTGACTCCGCAAGTGCCGCAGCATCGCGATCAATCCCCACGAGAATGCCATCTGGAGCGGTGCGATCGAGGAGGCGAGCAGCAAGCCCTGCATATCCAAGAGTGCCGTCCACGTAAACACCACCTGGTTTATAGTGCAACCAAAACAAGATCTCTTCGACTAACACCGGCTCATGGGACTCGCGAGCAGAATCTATTTCCATTTCCACCCACTTCACCCCACTCAATGGGTGGAGTATACACCCAACCGAATAGCTGTCAACAGAATTTACCCCTATTTATCAAGAATTTTG
>JACOEF010000584.1 GCA_024998705.1 Nitrospira sp. | reverse complement strand
AGACGACATATTCTTCCTCCGTTTCGGAATGCCGAGCCACGCCCAGCACCTCATAGTCATTCCCCTTGTAGTGACGATAGCGACCCGGTTTCATCATAGTGTATCCTTATGAATTCGTGACAACGAGACAGTCTATCGGACCGGGAATGTCATCACAACTCTCTCACATGCCTGAACGGCGACACGATGTCGTAGTCATCGGGGGCGGATCGGCCGGTTATGCGGCTGCTCGGACGGCTCGCGATGCGGGCGCCGATGTGGCCATCGTGGATCAGGGTCCGCTCGGGGGCTGTGCATTCTGCGGGGGTGCATGCCGACCAAAACGATTCTGCGCTCGGCTGAGATCATGGCGCTGATGAAGCGCGCGCGTGAGTTCGGGCTGAATCCGGTCACCGCCCAAGCGGATCTCTCCGCCATCGTGGATCGCAAGAACCGATTGGTTCAAGAGTTTGCGGACTATCGCATCGCCGCGCTGCGAGACCCGCGGTTCACCTTATATGAGTCCCGCGCCGAGTTCCTCTCCCCGCACGACATTCGTGCCGGAGAGGTTCGAATTCGAGGCGGCGCATTCGTCATTGCCACCGGGTCGAGTGCGGCCGACGTGGCCATTCCAGGGTTGGACGAGGCCGGCTACCTGACCAGCGATGAGATGCTCGATGTTCGTCGCCCGCCGGTGTCGCTTCTGGTGTTGGGGGGAGGCTTGGTCGCCGTCGAGTTTGCGCAATTTTTTGCCCGTATTGGAACGAAGGTCACCATGGTGCAACGTGGCACGACGCTGTTGTCCGATATGGATGAAGACATCGGTCAGGCGTTGGCGGGGGTCTTTCGGGACGAGGGGATTGATGTCATTACCGGCGTGTCATTCCAACGTGTGACCTCAACTCCATCTGAGAAGACCGTGCATTTTCTGCAAGGTGGTGTTGTTCAAACGCGGTCGGCCGAGACTATTTTGCAAGCCCTCGGTCGTCGCCCCAACCTGAACGGGCTCAATCTGGAGGCCGCCGGAGTACGTGTGGTTGATGGCCGCCTGGTGGTCGGCGAGGATCTGCGGACCTCACAGCCGCACATCTTTGCCGTGGGGGATGTCAACGATCTCACTCCCATCGTGCATCTGGCGATTCAACAAGGCGAAACGGCAGCATTGAACGCGACGCATCCGAATGAGCCTGCGCGGGTGATCGATCACCGGTTGGACACGGAAGTCGTGTTCACCGAACCGCAGGTTGCGGTGGTGGGAATGAGCGAACGACAGTGCCGCGACGGGGGGATTCCCTATCTGACGGCCTCCTATCCGTTTGCCGATCATGGGAAAGCCATGTGTATGGGCGCGGCGCATGGATTTGTGAAGTTGCTCTGTCGCCCGGACGACGGCGCGTTGCTGGGCGCCCAGATTGTGGGGCCGGAGGCGGGCGAACTGATCCATGAGCTGGTCGCGGTGATGTATTTT
>JACOEF010000903.1 GCA_024998705.1 Nitrospira sp. | reverse complement strand
TCAGGATGATGTCTCCGTCGACCGGCACGCCGGGAGGTGAAGCCGGATACGTGCCCACGGCGATCAGAATGTTGGCCGCCGTCACGGTTCGCCGCCCCTCTGCGGAAGCCACAACTAGGGAATGGGGATTAAGAAACGACGCCTCGCCCCGGATCAGCTGGATGTCGTTGCGGCAAAGTTGCTGTTCGACCACTTGAGCCTCACTTCGGGCAACCATCCCCACGCGATAGAGCAGTTCTTCCGCAGAAGGACGGTGTGGTCGATCTGACTCAGATCGATAGGCGCGGCTACGGCCAAACTGGCCGTCTCCCTGCGTCAGAGAACAGACGGCTTCGCGAAACGTCTTGCTCGGGCTGGTCCCCCTGTCCAGGCAGGTGCCACCCACCGAGAGACCTTTTTCCACCACCGCTGCCCGTTTTCCGAGTTTGGCCGCCTGAACCGCAGCGCGCTGACCGGCCGGACCACTCCCGATGCACAACAGATCAAAATCATAGGCTGGGCTCATAAGGAACATCTCCTCTGCAAGGAAACCATCGAGTGCATTCCGCCCTGTTCGGCCATTTATCAGACAACTGGTTCGCTCACCCTCACTGCAACGAGAATCTTCTATTCCATACGCGTCAACCTCTGGTGAGCCTCAACGGCGTAGTAGGTCGTGACTGCTCCCCGCCGTGCCGCCGCAACCGCCGTGAGCAATGCCACACTCAGGCCCGGCTGTCCTGCAGCCTGGGCCACCTCACTGCCGTGCAACGCGCAGGCCACCGACATCGCGTGAGGATCAACGGCTAACCTGGACGGAAGCGTTGAGATCAACGCGCGGACTGACGCGGGCAACAAAAGGACCGTGGCGTGGTTCGGCATGGAGACCGCCTGCGCAACGCGATTGAGCTGGTGCAGATCGGATCGGATTTCTTCGGGTTCCACACTCGATCGACAGTGGAGGTAGGTCTTCCAGGTGTCCATAAATTTGGCGCTGTCGAGGAGAGACGCCGACCTACCGAACGGCGACGACATCTGGCAGCCACTCACCCCTACTATGCTGAGGAGAAGGACGAGCCTCACCGCCCTAGCTCGGAGCAGAGCGCCACGACTCTCGAGCGAGAGACCGCGACGGTCCCGACGCAGCCACCTGCGAAACACATGACGGCCTCGCATGACCAGCCTCAAAGACGGAGCAACGGATTTCACTCGCATGGCGTTCACGACGATCCTCTCCGCGTCTGATCCTTCGATGACATCCAACTGCAGATAACACTACACAGGTCTGCGTGCCTGGTATCTGCAAACCAGATACCAGGCACGAGGGTGCGATCGCGTGGAATAGAAGGAGGGCAATAACAACGGCGTTCTCGAACATGTGGGGCCGTTGATCGCGAGACGAACACGCAGCGACGAAGGTCCGGCCGCGAGGACTCGCGATTTATAACGAGTGGCCGCGATTTATCGCGAGGAGATTGAACGGGTGATGAATGTAAGGAGGGATGCGCCTTGACGCAATCAGCTCTGTCAGCCATTCGACTTCACCGCCTTTCGAACTCGCCACCGGCGATCACTCCTTAGCGCGAGGCGAGCATGCGTGACGAAGAACGGGCAGTGGTGAAGACAACCGCATCGTCCGGTTCGTAACGGACCTGCGGCAGTCCCTGGCCACCG
>JACOEF010000318.1 GCA_024998705.1 Nitrospira sp. | reverse complement strand
TGTGATCGCGATTTATGGCGCCGGACTGAAACTGGCGGAGCAGCGCGCCGGTGGAAAGCCGCTCGCCCCGGATGCGGCGACCTCACAGGCCGTGGACTTATTGACCCGCATTCAGCGCAACGTCAAGGTCATGGACAAGAGCGGCCGGGAATCGGTGACCACGTTCGAGCGCGGCGTCGGCGATGTCATCGTGACCTACGAAAATGAATTGCTGCCGCGCGTGAAGAGCGGGCGGCCCTATGAAATCATTGTGCCGGACGAAACCGTCTGGATCGAAAACCCGGCCACAGTCGTCGACACCTATGCCGACCGCCATAAAACCAAGGATCTCGCAGAAGCGTTCGTCGCGTTTCTCCACGGGCCGGAAGCGCAGGCCGCTTTTATTGAATTGGGCTTTCGCCCGTTGGACAACAGTGCCGGCACCCCGGCCGCCTCGCTCCCGCAACCAGCGCGACTCTTCACCATTGCAGAGCTGGGCGGCTGGGATCAGGTAAGCAACAAGCTGTTTGGGCCTCAGGGGCTCTGGACGAAGACCGTCGAAAACGTAGCCAAAAAGTAGCGCGCACAAGGATCGCATGACGTCACATCTCTTGCTCAGTCTCGCCTTGCGATCCGCCGCGGTCGGCTATGTGCTGATCCTGATCTTTCTCCCCCTCGCGGCGCTGGCCCATCAATCGTTCGCGGCCGGGTGGGACCGGTTCATCGAGGATCTGTCGGCACCTCAAGCCGCCGCCGCATTGTGGTTGACCGTGGAGACCGCCGCCATTGCGACCGCCATCAATGCCCTCTTCGGCACCCTGTCGGCACTGGTATTGGTGCGCTACGAATTCCCGGGCCGATGGCTCCTCAACGCGCTGGTTGATTTGCCCTTCGCCATTCCGACGCTGGTGGCCGGCCTCATGATTGCCGCAATCTATGGCCCGACCAGCCTGCTGGGCACCTGGCTCCAACAGGGCGGGATGGCAGTGCTCTACAACCAACCCGGCATCATCCTGGCCATGGTGTTTGTCACCATGCCGTTCGTCATCCGCTCGCTTCAGCCGGTGTTGATGGGCCTCGAACGTGATCAGGAAGAAGCGGCCTTCACCCTGGGGGCCAGTCCCTGGACCACCTTCTGGAAGGTGACGGTTCCGTCGATCCTGCCCGGCCTGCTGACCGGTGTCTTCCTCACTTTCGTGCGAGCGCTGGGCGAATTTGGCTCCATTGTGATCGTGGCGGGCAATATTCCGATGAAGACGCAGGTGGCATCGGTGTATGTCTATGGAGAAATTGAGAGTTACAACCCCCAGGCGGCGACGTCCGTCTCCGTGTTGATTCTCCTGATTTCCTTTCTGGTTCTCCTGCTGCTGGAACGGTTGACCCGGCGTCCGGGGGAACGGCTGCCGAGATTGTTCCAATGGACGCAGCAGAAGGATGGGCGCGACCCTGATTCCGCGGTGCCGGCTGCAACCATCTGAAACCATGAGGCCGGCAAGGTGTGAATCGGTGGTGATGGGAGTGTGTGCATGCGTTGGCTGTTGATCGGGATCGTCTGGCTCTATTTTCTCGGCCTGCTGGTCGGACCGATCCTCTACATGGCAAGCCAGAGTTTCAGCGAAGGCCTGGCGGCATTCTGGACTGAAATTTCGAGGCCGGAAGCGTTGCATGGCTTCACCCTCACGGCAGAAATCACCCTGATCGTGTTGGTGCTGAACGTAATCTTCGGCACCATGACGGCGATGGTGCTGGCGAGGCAGAAGTTTTGGGGCCGCAGCCTGGTCAGCGGCGTCATCGACCTGCCGTTTGCAGTCTCCCCCGTCATCGCAGGCTTCATGCTGATTTTGCTGTTCGGCCCGGACACTGTGTTGGGTGCGTTTTTCGGCCAGGCGCAGGTCAAGATCCTGTTTGCCCTGCCGGCCATGATTCTGGCGACCCTGTTCGTCACCTTTCCATTTATGGTGCGTGAGCTGACGCCGTTGCTGCAAACACTGGGCACGGAAGAAGAGGAAGCCGCGAGAACCTTGGGCGCCGGCGAGTGGCAGGTGTTTCTCAAGGTCACCCTACCGGCCCTCCGATGGGGCCTGGTCTACGGAGCGACCTTGACGGTGGCGCGCGCCATCGGCGAATTCGGAGCCGTCCTCGTGGTCTCCGGGAATATTCTGCTCCTCACACAGACCGCCACGTTGCACATCTATCAAAGTTACGTCGATTTCAACTATGTGGCGGCCAACGCCGTCGCGCTGACGTTGTTGGCGGTCTCCTTTGCCATCTTGACCGTGCTGGAGATCGCCAAGTCGCGCGCTGACACGACGGTAACGGAAGCGGGAGTGCAGTAAGCCAGTGAAGATTGAAGTACGCGGGCTCACGAAGACATTCGGTTCGGCCACGGCAGTGGGAGGGGTCTCATTCGTCGTCAACGAAGGAGAACTACTCGGCCTCCTGGGCCCGAGCGGCAGCGGCAAAACGACCGTGCTGCGATTGATTGCCGGCCTGGAGACGCCGACCGCCGGCGATATCTTCATCGACGGCAAACGGGTGAACGACCTGACCGTGCAGGAACGCAATATCGGCTTCGTCTTCCAACATTACGCCCTGTTCAAACACCTCACCGTCTTCGACAACATCGCCTTCGGGCTTAAGGTCAAGAAGTGGACCCGGCGGGACAGCGAGCAGCGCGTCACGGAACTGCTCGCACTCATGAGCCTCGAAGGACTGGGGGGACGCTACCCCCACCAATTGTCCGGCGGACAACGGCAGCGTGTCGCCATCGCTCGCGCCTTGGCCCCTCGTCCGTCGGTCTTGCTGATGGACGAGCCGTTCGGCGCCGTCGATGCGAAGGTGCGGCAGGAATTGCGCGAGTGGCTGATCCGCCTGCATACGGATCTGAACGTCACCAGCCTGTTTGTCACGCACGATCAGGAAGAGGCGATGGAAGTGTCCGGCCGCATCATCGTCTTCTCGAAGGGCAAGTTGGAGCAAGCCGGCTCTCCCGCCGATGTCTATGAAGAACCGGCCACCGAGTTCGTGGCGCGATTCATCGGTTCGATGA
>JACOEF010000902.1 GCA_024998705.1 Nitrospira sp. | reverse complement strand
GTTCCCCGGTAGCTCAGTTGGTAGAGCAGCCGGCTGTTAACCGGCTGGTCGCAGGTTCGAGTCCTGCCCGGGGAGCCAATCTAGACCAAAACTGGGCACTCCAATCTCTGGGGTGCCCTTTTTAGTTTCTCCGACCATCTTGGCAAGCGCCGCATAGCTTCCTTTCATCACAAGCTGTTTATCGAGACACCGGATCTCATCGACGAGAAGCTTCAGATACTTCTTGCTGAATCCCCGATCCTTCTCAATCAATCGCTCTCGTAGAATCTTGGTGAAGGCCTGTACTTTCCTCTCACCCAAAGCATCCAGCGGCATTTGCTTGAGCCTTCGAAGCCCGGCGATTTCAGTCAAAAGTGCCTGCCGTTGCGCCTGCAGTTTATTGGCTCGGTCGGTCAACGTCGAATCCATTGGGAGAAAACCCTTCTCCACAGCCTCATAGAGCTGATTACTGCTCTGTTGTACACGTTCCAATTCTTTGGTGAGCTGCTTGACCTTGCCATCCTGGTCGGTTTGCGATCGACTCAGACGCTTCCTCAATCCTTCCAACATCGTATGAACTCGTGACGGCGTAAAGACTCGATCCGCCAAGGAGGAGAGGACCAGCCGATCAACCAGCTCTGTGGGGAGGTTTTCACTCGTGCAGGTGTCCTTCCCTTTGAGAATCCGGCTTGAACACTTGTAATAGCGATACTTCCCCCTTTGCCCGTTGCGAGCGTCATACCGGCCCCACAAGCCCCGCATTTGATCAGACCCGTGAGAAGCGTAGGGCAATTGACGACCCTTGGTGGAACCTTTTCAGGAGAACGCGATTCCAACTTCTCTTTCACAGCTAAGAATAGTTCCTGCCCCACAATGGGATCGACTTTAATCAGCACCCATTCCTGCCGAGGCTTCATCCGCCGAACAGCACCGCCCCGCTTTTCATATTTATTGAAATAGTGCTCCCCGATATAGGCACGATTGGTCAACACCTCATAGATGCGCCCCTTCGTCCACCGACGGCCCCGAATAAGGATGCCCTGCGCATTCAATCGGGCAGCTATTCCGTAGAGGCCAAGCTCTTGCCCTCGATCTCCATGCAGATACCATTGCATAATCCTGTTAACCACGACCGCCTCGCTCTCTTCCACGGCCAACTGTCGTTTGCTGCCCTTATTGCCGGGAAGCTGCACTTCTACCGTCCGATAGCCGACCGGAGGACGCGAGCCGTTGAAGAAGCCTTGCCTCGCGTTCTCGCGCATAGCCCGCAAGGTATGTTTCCCGTTCTCCTTACTCTGGTACTCGTCGAAGACGCTAAAGATACGGCGAATCATCTCGCCGGAAGGGTCATCGCTGGTCTGCTGCGTGATAGACAGCACGCGGACCCCGTACTTCTTCAGCTTACGTTCATACAAGCCAAATTCGAGGGAATCC
>JACOEF010000583.1 GCA_024998705.1 Nitrospira sp. | reverse complement strand
CGCGGACCTCGCAACATGACTCGGCGCTTTCGCGACGAACCGTCATGAATAATGCGGGCTAGCGCGGCATGACGACGTGTCGAGTCACGAATGGTATTTCCTTTCAAGATTGGGAAGATGAGTTCACCAACCGGTGCCCTTGCCTCAGAGCTGGGCTGCGACCTGAGGCGGGTGCTAGGCGGGTGATTAATCCGGATTCGAACGGAGGCAAGGGCTCGCGATTTTCGTTATGGCGGCGCGGTGAGGTCTGTCCTAATCCAGGTGATGTAGAACAGGGCGGTGTATTGATCGTAGTGGGTGCGTCCGATGATCGTGGCGGAGGATCCCTTGTAAGCGCCGGTGAGATTCTCGAAGACATCGAGGTGGAATCTCGCGTAGCCGCTTTGGGCCTGAAGCTTATACACCGTCAGCTCAGGAAGGGCAAAGGGTATGATGACGCTTTGGATGGGCGGCATGCCGACAAACGTCAGGCCCTGCATGGTGCCGAGCGCTTCGATGGCTACACGGACGAGGTAGGCAGGATGATCGTCGCGATTTCGAATACGATAACCCATCCGGCCGAGCGCCACCGCGACCGTATTTCGAACGAACATGAAATCCACGGTGGGATCCTGCACCGTACCCGAGGTTTGGTCCCGCATCGTCAATCGCCCGCGATCGATGTAAAACCCGCTGACTTCCAGATGCAGATCGGCCTGCGGGGGGAGCGTCAGCGTGAGATTCGTCAAGGCTTGATCGACGGCTCCCGTCAGCAACAGTTGCTCGACCGCCGTCCGCGGCGTACGCGAAATCTCCTGTTCGATGGCGCAGCCGGCAACGAACAGTGAGAGGGCCATCAACGCGCATGTGGTTCGCCATCGGCAGCAACCAGTCCGGTCTTTGATGAATCGAACAGTCATGTGATGAAGCCTACTGCGTCGCTGCTCTTTCGGCCGGATGAGGTGTGGTCCTTGCGCCGGTCCGTTCTCATTCGTCCAGTAAATGTTTGACCAGGTGTTCCATGCCCTCGGCCCATAGGCGGTAGCCTCGCTCGCTGAGGTGCAGGGCATCCGGCATGACCTCCTCGGAGAGTCGTCCTGCCTGGTCGAGAAAATGTGGGCCCAGATCGAGGAACAATACCTGGCGCTGGTCGGTGTAGGCCCGCAGTCGTTCGTTGATGGACTGATTCACCAGCCGAAGCGGATCGTCGGCCGACCAGCCTCTGGGAAACACCGCTAAAAGCAAGATTTTAGTCTGCGGCAGTCGCGTGCGCAACGTGGTCAAAATCGTTTCTATCCCGGCCGCGGTCTGTTCCGGCGGATCTTCCCGCATCGACGTGTTGTTGGTGCCGATCATCACGATCGCCAGTTTGGGCGCGATGCTATCAAGTTCCCCATGCTGGAGCCGCCAGAGTACGTTGTCGGTCTGATCGCCGTTGAATCCCAGGTTTGCTGCCCGACGGCGCCCATAAAAGGTCTCCCATACCCGGCGCCCATCTTCTTCCCATCCTTGCGTAATGGAATCCCCAATGAACAGCAGATCGACCGGGCTCTGCTGAAGGCGGGCCACGGCGCGCGCATGCCGCTCGGACCACCAGGAGTGGGTTTGAGGGGTTGGCATCGCGGCTCTGATCTGATCGGCGGCGGTGAGTGCGGAACCCGCGGGCGACAGAGTGAATCCGAGCCACCAGGTAAGACAGCAGAGAGCAGGACCAAACCGTGCGTACATCAGGCGCCTCGCGAAATGGTTCGTTAACTCTCAAAGATTCGTATGGTCAGTGTCAAGAGACAGTCTCCTCGCGGGATCGGCCCAGGGAGAATCGGTGCCGTTACCGACCGATTCGCTGGTATATCGGATGAGATACAGGTGTGCTTCCGCCTGCGTTGGCTCGATGACCTTGTTTCAATGACT
>JACOEF010000901.1 GCA_024998705.1 Nitrospira sp. | reverse complement strand
GCGCCTCGTCCACAGCGACCAGGAGCACATTGTTGCCCCCTAGACAGAAGGAGACACCGTCAGCGGGCGCCATCTGTCCGGCACCGGGTCCGTCCGCTAATCCAACCAGTCTTTTTCCTTCAGCTTCCTCGGCAGGTACTTCTTGGTCAGAAATTGAAAGTCTTTGTTCGCGAGTGCGTCCAGTTCGTACTTTAACCCACTGGTGAGCATCCGTTTGATTTCCTGCTGCCAGGCCGGCTTCTGGAACCATTGATAGTTCAGCAGTTCTTTGGCCCGAGTGATGTCTTTCTCATTCAGCTTGATGCCCACATTACGCGGCAACTCATACCGCTCCGGATCGGCGCTGGAGAGTCCGATAAACTTTGCTTTGGGAATCGCCATACGCTGGCTCTCAAACGCAAGGTTGATCGAGCCCTGCTTCACCACCGAATAAATATAATACCCTTAGGGATCGTTGTCGACCAACACATACACCGGCAGCTTGTACTCCTCGTGGAGGCGACGTGCCAGCCGTCGCACCCCGCGTGGCGGTTGCCCGTTCCCCGTCAGCAACACGCAGTTGTATCGCCGCCAGAACTTATCTTCCGACAACCGGTTCCACTGCGTACCTTTTTCGACCAGCAGGAGAAAATCGGCGGTGCAGCGGCGGATCTCCAAATATTCCGGTTCGACGATCGAGGGGACAGAATACCCCCCCTTGCCCAGCTTGGCACAATCCACCCGGTCGCCGTCATCGCCGAAAACCACCGGCCCGACGATGCTGCCGCTGTTTTCCGCCCGCACATGGAGTTCCTCTCGAAGAGCCACCAGCGAGACTTCCAGATCCTCGATGATCGGGTCGGACTCGTCCTGCGTATCGAAGGTATTTTCATGGGAGTCTTGAATCGTATGTTTCGTACGATAATAAATTTCCCTGAGCGAAGTGGTCAGATCCGCTTGCTGCAACTCCGCCAGCGCATCGGCCACCAGCATCGTCTGCATGAATTTCTTCGCCATCCCGACATTAAAAAACGAGCGGGACTGTTTCTTTTCG
>JACOEF010000339.1 GCA_024998705.1 Nitrospira sp. | reverse complement strand
TTCGCGTTGGGAGACCAGGCCTTGTTGTGCCAGCTGCTGGTGTCGCTCGACGTTGAGTTCGGCCGTGGCGACGGCGATCTTGGAGGCTTCGATTTTCTGTCTCGCTTCGCGCACCTTGCTTTCGGCCTCGAGGACGCGGGCGCCTGCGGAAGGGACGGCGGCCTTCACAAGGTTTTGCATTTCTTTGATCCGCTTATCGAGCTGATCGGCGCGGCTCAACGCCGCCTTCCTGGTGTCCTCCAGCGCTTTCTTGCGTTGTTCGAGGAGGCTCAAGAGATCCGGGGCCATGAAGTTCGGGTCGTAGTCGTCCAGTTCGAGAATCACATCGCCGGTTTTCACCCGCACGCCTTCGAAGATGTGCCATTTCCTGATGCGGCGGGTGATTTGTGCCTCGACGTCCTGAGGTCGTTCGAAGGGGGTATAGGCCGACAACTGGCCGGTCACCGTGATGGTCTGGGTCCAGGGCACGAAGGCGACGATGAGAATGAAGAAGGCAACGAGAAGAATGGCCAGTCGGGACGAAAACCGCAGACGCTCGGGAATTTGGACGGCTTCCCACGACTGGAGCTTGGTCGAGGTCGCGAGGTCATCGACCGCCATTTCATCCAGGCCGGTGCGCTGGGTGACGAGGGAGCGAAGTCTACTCTTGAGCCCTTCACGAATTCGCTGCACGTGTTCTCTCCCGGGCCCGGTCAATCATGACACCGAGCACAGCGTATCATAGTGGATTGCGAAGGACTTGGTCAATTCAATGACGGGTTCCGTCGGGGCGCGGCTTGACCCTGTGACAGGAGAAGGGCTAAGGTGCGCCGCATCATTCTTTCCTTCAGCCAAAGGTGGCCTCGCGCATGTCAAAAAACAGCTCGGCAGCCCGCGCGTCCGTCGGAGTGTTAGGCGGCAGCAAGTCGGATTTTCCCATCCTTGAGAAGGCGGTAGCCATGCTGAACGAGCTCGGAATTCCCAACGAACTGCTCGTGGTCTCCGCGCATCGTACCCCGGATCGTCTCTTTGCCTATGCGGAGCAGGCGATCGATCGGGGTATTCAAGTGATTATTGCCGGCGCCGGCGGTGCCGCTCATCTTCCCGGCATGCTGGCGGCGAAGACCTCTCTACCGGTGATCGGGGTGCCCATCCCCACGGAGAACCTCCGGGGGTTGGACTCGTTGTTGTCGATCGTGCAGATGCCTCGGGGCATCCCGGTTGCGACGGTGGCCATCGGGGGCGCTGAAAATGCCGCCATCCTGGCCGCGCAAATACTCGGGCTCCGGTCGGCCGCCATCAGACAACGTGTCGAACGGTTTCGCGCCAATCAAACCCAGTCGGTGCTCGACTCACAGGACGATGCCCGATTGTCTCCTCCCTTGCGGATGGGCAGAAGTTCCCGAATGAGCCGCCGACCGTGAACGTGACGGTCATCGATCCCGGCGCGACGTTGGGTGTGCTGGGAGGCGGACAACTCGGAGCCATGTTTGCCACCGCGGCCCGGCGTCTCGGATACGCCATTGCGGTCTGGGACCCCGACCCTGACGCGCCCGCTCATCGGCTGGCCGATCATTCCTTCATCCAACCATTTACAGACTCTTCCGCGCGTCAGGATTTTGACCGGCGCGTTCGTGCTGTGACCTATGAATGGGAAAATGTACCGGCTGAATTGTGCGAGCAATTAAAGCGCGAGGTGCCGGTTCGAC
Source organism: Nitrospira sp. (assembly GCA_024998705.1). Classification (GTDB taxonomy): domain Bacteria; phylum Nitrospirota; class Nitrospiria; order Nitrospirales; family Nitrospiraceae; genus Nitrospira_A. Next base: position 4,527 of record JACOEF010000339.1, on the reverse strand, counting down.
CATCGAGCCAAGTCCTTCGTGTGAGTCAGGATCGAATCGAACAGAAGACCTTTCTTCAGACTCATGGATTGTCTGTTCCGACGTTTCATGCGATCTCGTCGCCGGAGGAACTCGGTCGCCAGACGGTGCTCGGATACCCGCTCATCTGCAAGACCGCGACGGCCGGGTATGATGGCAAGGGACAGTGGAAGATCGCTCGTGCCGAGGAGTGCGCCATGGTGCAGCAGGACTTGGTGCGGAACATGCGTCCCGGGTTGCGATGGATTCTGGAGGCCTGGCTTCCGTTCGAACGCGAAGTGTCGATTCTGGTCGTGCGCAGTCTGGAGGGCACTATGCGGACGTATCCGGTCGTCGAGAATGTTCATGAAGGCGGCATTCTCCGACAGAGTACGATCCCCGCGGATGTGTCGGCGACGGTGGCCGATCAGGCTGCGACGATGGCCTGTCGTGCGGTCGAGGTCTTGGGCGGCATAGGGGTGTTTTGTGTGGAGTTATTTCTCATGGCCGGCGGCCGATTGTTGATCAACGAAGTGGCGCCTAGGCCCCATAATTCAGGCCACTATTCGTTGGACGCCTGTACGGTGTCGCAGTTTGAACAGCAGGTCCGTACGCTCTGTGGTTTGCCACTGGGGGAGGTGCGGCTGCTGACTCCTGCGGTCATGGTCAACCTGATCGGTGATGACGTGCGACTCGCCACGGAATCGCCCGGAGTGCAGGAGGTGCTCCGTGAATCCGGAGCGGTGGTGCATCTCTATGGAAAACGTACGATCCGCGCGAAACGCAAAATGGGACACATCAGCTTTCTTGCCCCGACCCGCGATGAGGCTCTGATGAAAGCGTCGGCCTTCCGGTCGCGCCTTTCCGGCACGTGCCTCTAGTTGGGTGGTCGTAGATTCCGCTCGTCGTGCGCGTGTAGTGCTCCTGCCGATACTGCTCATTGGCATCCGTTCTCGCGGCGCCAGTAGCGTGCGCCTGTTCGTTTTTGTGAGGCGATGAGATCGTTCCGGCCGTTCATGGCCACTCTCGAATCTGCCGTCCTTGAATTTGCGAAGATTTGTCCGGGTGAATGCAGGGTATAGGACTTGCTGATGTCCTAGCCGGCTTCACATTCTTCCACTGAAGGCGGGTACGGGTTGTGAGCGTTCCACTTTCCTCTTCCGAACTCGATCAAACCGGGCGGCACCAGACCACACAGGGACTGGGCCGGTTCCTCAACCATTCGCGCATACGCACGATGTTCCTGCAGAGTCTGGTTGCGGGGATTCTTGCGTACGAATTGTTGGTGAGCAGCGAGACGATCTACGGGCAGGCCGTGAGCCGTCTGGTGGCGATCGGGTTGATCCTGATCAGCTGCGGCATCATGTTGTTGCCGCGGACGCTGCTCGAGAGCACCTGGTTTCCCGGTGCCTTGATCAGCCTCAATACGTTGTTGGTGACGGGAACGATTTATCTGTCGGGGACGGCCAGCTCGGAACTCTATCTCACCTATTTTCTCCTCCTCTTAATCGCCTCATCGACACCCTCGCTCCGGCAGCTGCTGGGACTGTCGGTGATCATTTGTGGCGGGTATGGTGTGTTGGTCTATGAGCATGCGATGCAGTCGGGTACGCTGGCGGTGGAACATCTGCTCGGCATTCCCGTGTTGCTGATCATGTCGGTCTTTTATGGAGTCACACTGGAGACGGTCGCCGCTGAGCGCCGGCGGAATCGTCTGTTGCGCGAAAATGTGCAGGGATTGAAACAGTCTGAGCAGGTGTTGGAGGAACGACGGACACAACTCGAAACCCGGGTGCAGGGACTGAAGCAGGGGCTTTCCCGCGCGAATCAGGAAATTCGGCAGGGCATGGTGGAACGGACCGGACTAGAGCGGCAGCTGCGGGAAGCTCAAAAGTTTGAGGCGGTCGGCCGTCTGGCCTCCAAACTGGCCAACGAGTTTAACCAGGTCTTGGCGGTGATCGGCAATCAGACGGGAGTGATTGGTTCCAAGCTGAAGCCTGATGATCCGTTGCAGCGTCCTGTGGAAGAGATTTTCCGAAGCGGAGAACGGGCGGCAACCCTGACCGCGCAACTGTTGGCGCTCCGCGTTCACGAGACGTCGATCAGAGACACCCTGTCGCTGGGTGCGGAGATTGAGTCGATGCGGGAGACGTTTCAAGCGGTGCTGCCCGGTCGTATCGACATCCGGGTGGCGAACGATTCGGCCCCGGTGTTGGTGGAAATCGGACACGATCGGCTGGAGCAAGTGTTGCTGCACCTGGTGGCCAATGCGCGGGATGCGATGCCGAAGACGGGGCGCGTGGAGATCGTCCTGGAAGTGGTCACTGGTGAATTACTCCCGGCTGAGCAACTGGAAAAGAATCCCCGCAAGCGCATGGCACGCATTGCCGTGAGCGATAGCGGCGGCGGGATGAATTTGGATGTGCAATCGCAGATGTTCGAGCCGTTCTTTTCCACCAAGGAAACTCACACCGGGCTGGGGTTGACAGTGGTATACGGCATCGTTCGGCAGTACGGGGGAACGGTGGAGGTGCAGAGTCAACCTGGGCAAGGCACGACGGTGCGCGTCTACTTCCCCTTGGTTGAACGGAACGGGGTGGTGCGGGACACGAGAGTACTAAGCGAAGCGCTGTCGAAGGGCGCGGAGACCGTGTTGTTGGTGGAGGAAGACGAGATCACTCGAAGGCTGGCCTCATCAACGCTGCAGAGTCATCGGTACCATGTGTTGGAGGCGGGATCGGCCGTGGAGGCCCTGCTGGTGGCTCAACAGCATCATGGACCGATCCACCTCACGGTCAGCCATCTCTCCATGCCGGAGATCAGCGGTCGAGAATTGGCTAAGCGTCTGGTGCTCCAACATCCCAAGATGAAGGCGCTCTTCGTGTCCGGATTTTCGGACGACACGATCGCCAGTCATCGGGTCAATAAGAAATATTTTCTGCAGCAGCCCTATCGGCAGCATGACCTGGCTGGAAAAATCCGTGAGTTGCTGGACGTGTGAGCCGCTGAGTGGGCCGTACTAGTGCCAGGATCTCGTCCTGGCCGGTGTGAAGAACCGCACTTCCGGCCGTTTGAATAGGCCGATCAGGAGCATCCCCGCGATGAATCCGCCGATGTGCGCGAAGAACGCTACCCCTCCCCCTTGCGAGCCGAGGCTCGCGCCCCCGTTCAAGAGCTGTATCACGATCCAGAATCCCAGGACGATGCCGGCCGGCACATAGGTCGTGCCCACCACCGGTGCGAGTAGCAACACCCGGGCGTGGGGAAACAGCAACAGGTACGCGCCCAACACGCCGGAAATCGCTCCGCTTGCCCCCACCATCGGGACGGTGGATGTCGGGTCGGTTAGGGCGTGGCTCAATGCCGCCAGGACGCCGCACACGACGTAGAACACGATAAATCTGAAATGGCCCATGATGTCTTCAATGTTGTTGCCGAAGACCCAGAGGTACAACATGTTGCCGATCAAGTGCATCCAGCTGCCGTGCAGGAACATGCTGGTCAGTATCGTCGCGAACGCCGGAACCGCGGCGACCTCAGGTGGGAGTGCGGCGTGGCCGAAGACGACGGAGGGAATGGCGCCATATTGATATACAAACGCTTCCCCGGGAGCCGGAGCCAGCGAACTTTGGTAGAGGAACACGAGACAGCAGACGACGATGAAGGTAATCGTGACGACCGGGGTGTCGTCGGTCGGGTTATCGTCATTGAGGGGTAGCATGGCGATCCCTATCGATAAGGCACGTTACGGCGTTGGTCTCGGCAGCCGTGAATTCGGAGGGAGGGAGCCGTCGATCTGTAACGGGATGGAGAATCCGGCCGCATGGGTATGGCCTCCGCCGCCGAATGATGCGGCGATGGAGCCTACGTCGGTTCCCTCTTCGCGGGACCGCATGCTGTAGTACCGTCGTCCGTTACGGTCATGCCAGATGAGGCAGAATGGGTGTGCGGCGGACAATCGCTCGCCGATCTGACTGGTGAGGACGGCGCTTTGAACCGCGGGCACGGTCGCCCCTTCAAACTGTACCATGGTTGCGTGCGAGGCCAGCTTCGTGACCAGTTCGTTTTCGTAGCGGAGAATCGCTCGACCGTCCCGCTCTAACTCCGGTTGCTCGAAGCTCGTCCAGAGGTGAAAATCGAACGGGTATGAAGCCAGTGCCGCGCTGATCTCCCGGCTGTTCGGGAGCGCCCAGTTCCACAAATCCTTGTCCTGAATGTAGCGCAGCAGCCAAGGCGCCGGTTCATCATGCGCCCATTCCCATCCCAGTACCGCGCCGGACTTCTTCTGATCAAAGTAGGCGTAGGGCAGGTCGGCCAGCGTGTGTTCGGCGGTGATGTGATGGTCCAGAACCACCAGGCTGGCTGCGTCTTTGGCGATGGCTTCGAGGATCGGCCGGGCGTAACTGAAATCCACGATGACAATATGATGGCCGGCCAGGTCTGCCGGCGGGCCCTCGCCATGTTTGACGGGGCGGTATGCTGCGTTGGGGTAGCGCCGCCAAATGGCCCAGGCGGCACCGAACCCATCCG
>JACOEF010000900.1 GCA_024998705.1 Nitrospira sp. | reverse complement strand
GCCAGGAATGCGTTCTCATCAGCCGGGATAGATTCCGACTGGCTCCCAGAACATGTCTGCCGCTATGGCATAGGCCCCGGAGGTCCATGGCTGCTCCTCCGATTTCCCCCTGGTCGATACATGCTCCCATTGGCTGACCCCATTAGACTTTCCGGAGGAGGGGCCCCACACACAATGCTTGCCGTCCCGATGCCGGGGTTGTTGTTTCTGGGGTACGGGACCCGTTATTACGTCTGGGCCTACAAGCTATGGAAGCACGCGGCAACAAAACTCTTCAAGGCACCGCTTGCAAACGTGTACCCTGATGGCGCCATCTGTTTCGGAAACGTCCATCCACGGGTTGCCCACGGCAACACGATTGCAAACAACTGGCGACTATTCTGGGATAGTAACTTTTCCGACCATCTCGCAAATGGGAAATCCGCCACCCATCCGGACAATATCTTGCCCTTCCTGGCGAAACTTCACTCAACTGAGGCAGAAGACTATCCTCTCGATGATCTTGAGCCGGCTCACCTCTCAATTGCCGCCATCATTCGTCAACTGATGGAGAGCGGGAAGTAGTAAGCACATATGACGAGGACGTCTCCTTTTATTAAACACCACATTGCGAGTTGTCTACTTCCCGCCGACAATTCCACCCTTTACGACTATGTTCTGGCTGGCAACGGGGTCTT
>JACOEF010000899.1 GCA_024998705.1 Nitrospira sp. | reverse complement strand
GGCAGGTTATCTTCAATCTGCGCCCGCTCCACTATGACAAGATGGAGCTCATCCCGGCGTTGACGAATTACCTCAAGTCGTACGAAACCCAGTACCATATCAAGACGGCGTTCTCCGTGACCGGAGACGAAACGATCTTATTCCCACGCACCAAGATCTTTTTGTTCCGGATCGTGCAAGAGGCCTTGAGTAACGTGCAAAAGCATGCGAAAGCCAAGCGCGTGTCGGTACAACTCGACATTCGACTTGATCTGTTACAAGTGACCATTTCTGACAACGGGATTGGATTCAACATGGATGCGGTCCTTCGCGATCCCGAAAAGTGGGATCACTTCGGCATTCGCGGCATCTTGGAACGCGCACGGCTGGTGGGCGGGGAAGCCATGATCGATTCGAAGAAAGGGCGCGGCACGCGCATCGTGCTGCGAATCCCACTAGCCGATAAGGAGACGATTCGTCATGGAAAAAATTAAGGTCCTGATCGCCGATGATCACCGCGTGGTGCGCGAAGGCCTGGCAGCCATCCTCAACACCAAAGAAGACATCAACGTGGTGGGTGAAGCGCAGGACGGCGCGGATGCCGTGGAGAAAACCAAGACCCTCATGCCGGATGTCATCCTGATGGACGTGAGCATGCCCCGCATGGGCGGCATTGAGGCCACCCGGCAGATCAAGCGGGAATTCCCTCACATGGGCATCGTGGCACTGACGATGTACGAAGAACAGCAATACATCTTCGATCTGGTGCGCGCCGGCGCCACCGGCTATCTGCTGAAAGACTCGGAATCGTCACAAATCGTCGCAGCCATCCGGGCAATCTACCGCGGTGAATCGCTGATTCATCCGTCGGTCGCCAGCAAGATCCTGGCCGAGTTCTCCCTCATGTCACAGAAAAAGGGCAAGAAGCCGGCGTGGGTCGAGCACGATCTGACCGAACGGGAAATCACCGTGCTTCGTCTGGTTGCAGACGGCAAGACCAATAAAGAAATCGCCAACAGCCTGGACCTCAGCGAGAAGACGGTTAAGAACCACGTCCGCAACATCTTTCACAAACTTCAGGTCTATGACCGGACTCAAGCCGCGATCCTGGCTATTCGGAAGGGACTCATCGAGCTCGAACCGCGACCATAACGCAGGTGTTTTAAACAAACAATTAAGGGAACCAAGAATAATTATGGGAACTTAAAATAAATACGGAAACTTTTTGACCAGCCGGTTTACCT
>JACOEF010000898.1 GCA_024998705.1 Nitrospira sp. | reverse complement strand
TGATGTTGGGCTGGTCCGGGACCGATACGCTCTACCTCAAGTTGAAGAATCCTGGCGACGCGGCGCTCGGTGACCTCTACACCGTGTATCGACGCTCGCGCAAAGTGTTCCACCCCATGACCAAGCAGTACCTGGGCTATATCATCAATCGGGTCGGAGTGGTGAAAGTGATTCAGTTGGATTCGGCGTTGGTGGGTGTTCGAGTCGTTCGGTCCTACGGCCCGCTCTCCCCTGGTGACCCGGTCATGCGGTTTACGCCCCCTCCGGCCGAGGAGGTCGCGGAGTCCGTCGCAGATGCGGGTGAGATCGATGCCATGATCGTGGAGTTGCAGGCCGATAAGCATATGTCGCTCGTGTCGCAGGGAAATCTGGTGTATCTCGATAAAGGCACGGACGACGGCCTCCGCCCTGGGCGTCAGATGGAAGTCTTCCGCACCGGAGGCGGGCTTCCCGAGAGGAAGATCGGAGAAGTGAAGGTCCTGTCCGCGGAACCTCATACGGCGACCGCGTTGTTGTCTAAGGCCACGGCTCGTGCCCTGATCGGCGACCGTCTTCGCTCCAAACACGCCTCTCCGGTTGTCGCGATGCAGGACGAGAACGGGGACGCGGATCTTCCAGCAACAGCGGTTCAACCGGTAAAAACTGCGAAGATGGACAGTGCTTCCGCGATGCCAAGCGAGTCCCGTTCGAGCAGCCGCCCCAAAGTCGAACGCACTCACGGAGGGACGAGGATCAGTCTTGATGACCTGGCGGATCAGTTGGAGTATGAATCCGGCGAAGTGAGAGTGAAACCGGCCGGTGTGCCGATTCTCGAGCAAGTGGCAGAGTACTTGAAGACGACTGGGTTCTCTCAGCAGGTCCGTGTGGAAGGTCATTCCGACAACATGGAAATCGGCCCTTCGTTGAAAGGCGTCTTCCCAACCAATTGGGAATTGTCGAAGGCCCGTGCAGCCGAAGTGGTGCGGTATTTGGTTGAGAAGGGCGGCATGGATTCGGCGAAGTTGTCTGCCGTGGGGTATGGGGCGAGCCGTCCTGTTGCCGGAAATGGGAGCGAGGAAGGGCGCAAGAAGAATCGCCGCGTTGAGATTGTGCTCGACTCCACAACGGAAGGATCTGAGGCTCAGCCTGTGTCGGCCCCGGTGAGTGAGAGCGTCCCAGCGCCGGCTCAGGTTACGTATAATCAGATGGGCGCGTTGCCGTCTGCCGTCGCCGGGCCGTCGACTCCAGCACCTCCGGTCGGATCGAATCCGGTCGATGCCGCGAATGATCCGGCGGTGGCTCCTGCCGATGGGGCTCTGCCGGTCGCACCCGCCGGAGATGCCGCAGCCCCGGTCCCGCCAGGCTTGTAGTGAGTGCCGGCGACCGGCCTTTTCCGAAGAGGCCGGTCGCCAGGGTTTTCTCGGTTTCCCCTCCCCGTACAGCGCCTCCTGTTTCTGATCGGCCTCTCCCCAGTGCGTTCTTCACAAGGTCCATGATTGTTGCGCTCACTCGGTGTTGTTAGAATGCCGTATGTTCGAGCCACGGTTGCCTGCCACCCCACCGGTGGCTTCTGCGTCTCCCGCTGTGTATGCCGATGTGGTGCTCCCTCGCCGACTTCACCGCCCCTTTACCTATGTGATCCCGCCTGCGCTGAGGGGGCAGGTCACCATCGGGCAATCCGTAATCGTGCCGTTCGGCTCCCAGGACCTTCATGGCCTCGTGACGGCGGTGCATGATCGGCTTCCACTCGGCGCGCCGGAGCAGGGACTAAAAGCCGTCCGCTCGCTGGCACCAGCTTCTCCGGAGAATCTGCTCAGTCCCAGTCAACTCGATTTGAGCCGATGGGTGGCAGACCGGTATGCCGCATCATGGGGGCAATGTATCAAGCTGGTGATGCCCTTCGTGGAGCAGGCCGCCCCCCGTTCCTTGCGGTATCTGCCTACGGAGCAGGGCATGAGTAGTTCCCAGTCGCTCGATGAGATCGGGGAAGTCGAAGCTCAGGTGCTCACGCGACTCCGTCGTCGCCCGAAGGGCATTGCGGAGACCACCCTTACGCAGGGCGACAGGCCCCGTGTCATGCGCGCGTTACAGGCACTGATTCGAAGAGGGCTTGTGATTCGATGTGATGATGCGATTGTCCCGAGAGTGTCTCGTGCAAAGAAGACTCCCTCCCCGGGGGCGGGGCAAGCGTGGCTTACGAGCGAGATGCTGGATGATGTGCCACCGCCCCCACCGGAAGCAGCCGCGTGGCCCGGTACGGTCGCGCAGGCGCTTTCCCGGGGTGCCTATGCCTCCGTCCTGGTTCAGGGGGCTCGCGCCACCAGGCTCTGGTGTCTTGTGCAGGCGGCCCAG
>JACOEF010000897.1 GCA_024998705.1 Nitrospira sp. | reverse complement strand
TTCAGGTCGAGATTGTCTTTCGACTTTTTATTCCACGGCAGTTCGACCATCCATTCGAGGTAGGTTCGAACGGTGGCGGATTCCGCCGTGTCGGGGTGCATCTTTTCCAGCCGCTTGAGCTGTTTCTCGGTTTCCTTGAGCACCTTTTCGGGCATCTTGGTGTCTTTGATCCGCTTGCGGAATTCCGCCACTTCCTCTGCCCGTTCGTCCAATTCGCCGAGTTCTTTTTGAATGGCTTTCAATTGCTCGCGCAGGAAGTATTCGCGCTGGGTCTTGTCCATCTCTCCCTTGGCCTGAGCCTGGATCTTCTGCTGCATGGAGAGGACGTCGATTTCCTTGGCGAGAATCTCGCTGATCTGGCGGAGTCGTTGAATCGGGTCCACGATCTCCAGCACGGCTTGCGTAATATCGACCTTCAGTCCGAGGTTGGATGCCACCATGTCGGCGAGGCGTCCCGGATCTTCCAGGTTTTCGATGACGACCATCACATCCGGGATCAGCACCTTGCCCAGGCTCACGATCTTCTCGATCTGCTCCTTGACCGTGCGCATGACCGCCTCGGTCTCTAACGTGGAGCCGGGTTGCTTGGTCTCGACCAGTTTCTCGATCCGGACCGAGTAATAGGGATCGTTCTGGATGTATTCCTCGATCCGGGCCTTGGCGAGGCCCTGCACCAGAATCTTGATCCGCTCGTCGGGCAGCTTGAGCATTCGCATGATGATGCCGACGGTGCCGACCGAGTGAATGTCTTCGGGTTGCGGGTTCTCTACATCCAGGGATTTCTGGGTGGCGAGGAATAACATGCGGTTGCCCGCGAGCGCCGCCTCAATGGCTTTGATGGACATCTCGCGGCCGACAAACAGCGGGAGCACCATGTAGGGAAACACGACGATGTCTCGCACCGGCAGCAGAGGGAGCTGATCCGGCGGTTCGAGGTTCTGGTTGTTTGAGAAGTCTTGTTCTACTGCTTCAGCCATGAGGCTCCAGTCTGCTGGTGTATGGTCTCAGTCACGATGTCGTGCGGTGGCACGGTTTGGGTGACGGTGATCCGTCATGCCCGGCTAGGTAGTGGTGCGTGTTCGACCTTGGGTGGACCGGCCGGGGCCTCGGCGGCGTGTATCGGCGGGGGTCGGTCGGAGTCGTTGCTGCAGGAACTCGCCGAACGCAGGTCCCAAGGACGGGTTCTTGAGCGCTAATTCCACTGTGGCGATAAGAAACCCGAGTTTGTCTCCGGCATCGTGCCGTTGCCCTTCGATTTCGTGGGCGAACATCGGGGTGTTCTTCACGAGTTGCCGCAAGGCGTCGGTCAGTTGAATCTCTCCGTTCTTCCCCGGGGGCGTCTTGCGGAGAATCGGGAAAATTTCCGGCGGCAGGACATACCGTCCGATGACCGCGAGATTCGATGGGGCATCGGCGGGTGCCGGCTTTTCCACCAGATCGTCGACCCGGTGCAGCCCCTTGCCCAGGCGTCGGGCAGAGATGATGCCATAGCGGCTGACCTCTTGCGGCGG
>JACOEF010000896.1 GCA_024998705.1 Nitrospira sp. | reverse complement strand
GCCAAATCGTTGGCACGCGGCTTCTATGCCATCCAAATTACGCCCGTGGGTAGGTTCGGAGCCGTCGGCGAATGTACCTTCGACGCCGCGGTCGGGGACATCGTGGAAGTGAAACGCGGCGAAACTAAAGACCGGGAATATCGCGGCTTCTATCTCGTCGTTCCCAGAGGATATTTGATCCTCGTCGCCATTGCCGATGAGGTGGATGACGCCCTCAAAGTTGTCCAATATGTGGCCGGGCAGGCGTCACCCCAGGACCTCGCGAAGGGGCATTGGCGGTTCGAAACGGCTGAGAGCTCGTGGAAAGGCAGGCCGGCGCCCGTCGATCAACCACGAATGGAACCACATCCCCCGCGACCTGTGGCGCAGTTGCCCCCGCCTGAGAAGCGGCGGACCAAAACCACGGGAGAACCCGCTTCTACCGCACCTCGAAGTAGCACCACTCGTAACGTCACACGGGTTCGAAGACACACGCCCTCGTTACGCAGGGATGAGCAGGAATGACGTTCCACATCGCCAATTTCCATGTGCGGCTCCATTACACATGGCTCATCGGATTTGGCCTCATCACATGGAGTCTCGCCGCCAACTACTTTCACGACACGCAGGCTGACCTCTCCGTCAGCTACCAATGGGCCTCCGGCGCGATCGCCACACTCCTCATTCTCGTCTCGGTGTTCTTGCACGAACTGGCCCATGCGGTCACCGCACGACGACTCGGCTACGCCGTCAAAACTATCGAATTGCACATTCTCGGGGGCTGGACCATCTTTGAGCGGGAACTATCCAGCCCAATGGTGGAAATTCTCGTGGCCCTCGCAGGTCCAAGTTGTTCCTTTCTCCTTACCCTTCTGCTCTATGCGCTGAAGGCAGACCCGCTGGCGAACTTTCTCTACAAAGTGAACCTCACGCTCGGCGCCTACAATCTCTTCATTCCGTGCCTGCCGATGGACGGCGGCCGAATCTTACGGGCCGTCTTATGGACCCAAACGCATTCCTTTGCGGTCGCCACTGAGCGCACGGCTCAAATGAGTAAACAAATCAGCAGCGGCATGATGGCCATCGGCATTCT
>JACOEF010000582.1 GCA_024998705.1 Nitrospira sp. | reverse complement strand
GTTCCGTGAAGAAACGAACCTCCCGATCATTACGGTCGATGACCCGTTGACCTCCGTGGTCTTGGGGGTCGGGAAGATTCTTGACGAACTGGATCTCCTTCGCAAGGTATCGGTTATGTCGCAGTGCAGTACCTCTCGATGATCTCCATCCCGAGTGTGGATGGCTATATCGCGATCAACATACGGCACCAGGCGTCTCGCTATCGTGCTGTTCGCCTGCTTGCTCGTCGCCCTCTTACTTCTTCCTAGCCAAAGCCAGAGGTTGCTTCAGTACGTCGGCGGACCGCTCGGTCAAATCCTCAGTGTGCCCCTCGCTGCGTTTTCCTCGATCGACCACGGCATTTCTGAAACCTGGAATGCGTATCTTGCGCTGCAGAGTGTCCACGAAGAGAACCGCCAGCTTCGTCGCGACATCGAGTTGCTCGAAGGACAGAATAATCAGCTGCGTGAAGCCGTAGCGGCTACGCAACGATATGAGACCCTGCTGAATTTTAAACAGCAATCGCCGTCCCAGACCGTGGCGGCTCAAGTGATCGGCCGGGATGCCACGAATTGGTATGGCGGGATGATTCTCAATAGGGCGAAAGCGACGGCGTTCGTGTGGAGATGGGAGTGGTGACTCCTGCAGGCGTGGTGGGACGAATCGTGAAGACCAATTCAACCTCGTCGGTGGTCCTCCTGGTCACCGATCCCAATAACGCGATTGCAGGGGTGGTGCAACGGACTCGTGATGAAGGCATTGTGGAGGGCACCAGCCACGGACGGGCGCGACTCAAATATATTCCCCTGTTGTCTCGGGTTCAGGCGGGCGACCGGGTCGTCACCTCAGGATTGACGGGGGCCTTTCCGCGCGGTCTGGCCATCGGGGGATTGACCCAGGTTGAGAAGTCGGAGGGGGATTTGTTTCAGTCGGCCGAAATCGAACCGGAAGTGGACCTTTCGAAACTGGATGAAGTCCTCATTATCACGGCTCCATACGAGGATGCCGACTCTGCGCAAAAACTGTTGCAGGAGATTCGCGGGGATCGAAAAAAACCATGAAGTTTCTCCTGTATCTCCTCTTGGCGCTGATCGTCGTTCCTTTTCAAACCACCTTGTTGCACTACTTCAGCGTCTTCGGTGTACGTCCTGATCTCGGTCTGGTAGCCGCCTGTCTCGTCGGGTTTCTCGGGGGCGAATTGGACGGATTGATTCTCGGGCTCCTGCTGGGGTGTTTTCAGGATATGTTGTCTGCGGGAGATCTTTGGATCAATGTGGTGACCAAAGGCGGGGGTGGGTTTCTGGCCGGGCTGGCCGGCCGCCATATGGCCCATATCACTCCGGCCGTGTTAACCGCCGGATTGGCGATTATTTCCTGCCTGTCCAGTGTCGTGTTTCTCTATTCGATGAACCCGGCCGGCCGCGATGAGGTCTGGATGGGTGTGCGCTCCGCGGTGCTCGTGCAGGCCGGGTTCGACGCCCTGGTCGGGGCAGGCTTGTATCTGTTGTTTCGTCAACGCTGGTCCGATGATCGAATGGTGACGGAGGGCGCGCTCTAACTGCGATTTCCCGGCAACAAGCGGCGAGAGTCTGACTACGATGGCCTCGATAGGATTTAACGATTCTGACCTTCTCGATCTTCAGCGGCGGCTGGCCATTCTGCGCGTGGGTCTCCTGCTGGTGGTCGCGTTGCTTGCCCTGCGCCTGTGGCATCTCCAGATTCGGGAAGGACCTTATTACCGGGACCTGTCCGAAAACAACCGGACGCGTTCGGTGGTGTTGGAGCCGGCCCGCGGTCTCATCTTCGACCGGAACGGTGTGCTATT
>JACOEF010000398.1 GCA_024998705.1 Nitrospira sp. | reverse complement strand
TTCACGTATGCACGACTTTTCCTGGCAAGTGACGCGGCGGGCACAACGAATGATGGGACGCTTCTTCTCTCTCTGTTAACCTAACCAATGGACTCAGAGGGATACCCGGCACTCTGACATGAGCGCCGGGTCTCAGGCCCTATCCGAGTTTTCCTCGCAAGAGATTTAACCCCTGTTCAATCAGACTGCTGTCCGGCATCTTGCCGTCCGGTGTCAGTTTATCGATCAATCCGGGAAGCAGATTGACCAGCTGGCCGCCGGCCGCCTCCGGACTCAGGCCCGCTTGAGAAGCCAGTTGCTTCAAGAGGTCACCGCCCAGCCCCTGTTGGATCTGTTCGGCTGAAATCGGCAAGTTCTTGCCGGTACTGACCCATGAATTCACGATGTCCCCCAGGCCGTTTTTCTGAAATGCCTGCACGAGTCCACTCAGTCCGCCGACGGAACTGTTCTGTCCCAGCAGACTCACGACGGCCTGCATCAGGGGATTCTTATCACCGCTGCCCATCATGCCGGCAGCAGCCTGTCCGAGTTGATCGAGAAGACCCATCTTGACCTCCTTGTATAGATAACCCCCTGTCACGTGCCTATCGCGTGATTTTTTTCGCCCCCTTCGCCGGCGCAGATTTCGTTGCCTTGCGCTCCATGGCCAGCGGCGGCGCGAACCAGTTGTGGCGGCTGCGCTTATGGCGATCGGTGACGGCCAGGACGGCGTGAAACGGCAGACCGTTTCCCGTCGCGTCGTCGGATTCCTTGAGGCTCCAGGCTTCCCCGGCTTCGCTCAAAATCTCCACGAACGTTTCAAAGTCGTCCTCCTCGTCTGGTTTCGACAGTACCTGGTCGGCATCGGTCACCACGACGAGGTATCCCTTGGCCGGCAGCCAATCCAGATCGGCCAAACATTCTTCCAGGGCGTCCCAGTTGTGGCCGAAGTAGTCCGGAAACGAGAACACCCGGCTGAATTCATCCAGCAGGCCTGCCTTTGTCTTACATTTCTTGCCGGCGATGGTTTTGGTGACGAAGTGTGCGGGGACAGAGAGAATTTTATCGAGCGCCTCTCCTTCGGCATGCACCAGGAGATGCGCCCAGGGTTTCTTGATCGATTGTAGGGCAATGAGCGACATGTAACCTCAATTCATCGGGACAAATGTCCGGTAGTGATCTGCCGTGTAATAGGCTTTGCCGGTGCGTTGATCGATGACGATCCGTTCAGCGCCGCGATTCTTCCCCGGCACCTTGGGGTGCACATCGTACTCACGATAGCGACCACGTGGGAGTACGCGTTCACGGTTTTGAAACGTGCGTCCACCGACGTATCCCGGCAGAGGTTCCCCATGGCGCGATTCAATCGCATTCAGGGTTTCCCTCGCAGAGAGGGGAATCGGCACCTGGACGCCGCGCGGTGTCGTCTGGGGACCGGCGCGCACGGAACCGCTCTGTGTCTGGGGCGTCTGATCGGGAGCCGGTGTCAGGATCGGTGCCGGCGTGTCGAGAAGTGCTTGGCCCGGCTCACCCGCGAAGGCGACGCCCAGAGACAAGGCCACGGTCGCGCAGAGCCAGAGGAGAAGACGGGTGATGCGTCGAATGGGCATAATGCGTGACAACCGGTGGCATCAACAGGCATGACCCTAACATGTCACATGGGAGGGGTCAACGTCGCCCCGCGCGGGGCAACGCACGCAGCATGGCGCGAGGCCTGATGGTGGGCTCACTCCGTCCCGTGCATGCGGGTAAACAATTCCCAGTCGAATGGTTTGGGGGCAACGGCGTGCAGCGGAATCGTGTCGAGCCGGTTCGAGTCGTGGTAGGCCACCATGCAGCCGACGATCGTGTCCGGCTGTTCGACCAGCCGGCGGACGGTTTCGTAGGCGAGATGTTGCGCGATCATCTTATCCTCCGGCGTCGGCGGGGCACCCCTGAGAGTATGTCCCAGGATCGTCGCCTTCGTGGCCGACGCCAATGAATAGTGACCGGACGTTTCCCGATGACGCGGCCAAGTTGCGATGGTGTTGGCGACATAGTCAACCAAGCCATGTACACCGCCTTCCCGGTGATGCCGGTGAGGGGTCCGCTCCGCCACGATGAAAATGTGGCTCTTGTTGGGCACGCCCAGGGTGCGTTTCAAGGTGCCCAGCACCACGTCGTCGATGTAGGCGTCGGGATCCGGGTGCTCATTCACGAGAATTCCTTCCGCACGAGCCTGATAGGCGCAGGCTAAGGCCAGATGGCCGGACCCGGCGCCCATGACCTCCACAAAAAAGATGCTGCCCATGGCGGCGCTCGTCGCCTTGAGGGATTCAATGGATTGATTCGCCAGCGCGATGGCCGAATGAAATCCCAAGGAAGTCGTGCCGGCGATGTTGTTGTCGATAGTGCCGGGAATGCCGACGACCTGTACCCCGTAGGTCTCGTGAATCGCCCGGGCGCCCCGCAAGCTGCCGTCGCCTCCCAGTACCACGAGCGCGGAGTCTTCGAGATAGGGTGCCAGGGACCGCATGGCGGCGCGTTGGACCTCTTCGTCTTTGAAATCTTCGAAACGGCTGCTGCCGATGGGGCTGCTGGCATGGCTACTCATGCCGCGCGTGTCTTCTTCCGTAACGGGATCAATCCAGTTGTTGGCCAGCCCCAGGAAGCCGTGCCGGACGAAGAAGACCTTCAGGCCGAAGAGATTTCCGGTCACGCGTAATTCTTTCAACGCCGCCCCGCCGCCGCCGAAATCCCCGCCCGACACGAGTGCCAGGAGACGCTTGATGCGTTGAGGCTTGAGGGTGACACGTTGGCTCCGCTCCCGTTCGACCGTGACCCAGGCTTCGCGGGCGACCCGTTCGCTTTCAATCAGGCCGACGGCCGTGGAGTAGCCGGACAGTTTGCCGTTCTCCAGGGTGAGGAGGACGACATTGTCTTGTCCCTCTTTGTATTCGCCGAATTCGGAAAACGCTTCACGGAACGGACGCGGGTCTAGATAGATGCGCAGCGCGCGCAGGGTCGAACTGTGGGTGTAGAGACAGAGCACTTCTCCAGGGTGGGCACGGCCCAGCCGGTGCAGGCCGTCGATCACGTCGATATAGAGGTCGAAGAACGAATGCCCGCCCGGATAATTGTAAAACGGATGTTTGATGAGACGCTTGGCAGTCTTCGCATCGATGCCGAAGGCCTGAGCCGCGGCGTCGATCTCCGCCTGTTTTTCCATGCCCGTAACCCAACCGAAGTCCTGTGATTCCAACGTGGCTTCGACATGGGGATGGACCGCATCGGCACGGTCGGGGATCAGTGCCTTCGTGATGCGCCGACAGAGCTGTTCCGTGTTCGGGCTGTGGCTGATGAGGTGAAGGAACGTGCGCGGATCCAGATAGTTGCGCAACTGCAAATAGCCTAATTGTTGTCCGACCACGCCCACCATGCGAGCCAGCGCCGCACCGACGGCCTCCGCCCGAGGGATCCCGCGCTCCGCATCCAGGACATTGGCCAGCCGCCGGCCTACTCGATGCGTCTTGCTCTCGACTTCCGAGACGCCATGACGCATCGTGAGAAAGAGTGTGCGGTCGCCGAGATCGCGGGGCAGCAGCCAGAACCGGTCATCACCGAGATCGAGCACAATGCGGCCCTCGGTGAGTTGGGGGGTCAATTGTGCACGCGGCACGATGGCAACCGGGCGGCGATGGGCGGGTTTCTGCGTGGCGCCGATCGGCGCGCGATATAACGGGGCGAGTTCGCCGCGACTGAGGAGCCAGTTCCAGGCGGCAAAGAACACCAGCGGATCGCCTCCGCAGGTGTCGGCGATCAATTCCTGGCGTGCCGTGCGATAGGCTTCGGCGCTGGACAAACCGGCCTGCGCCTGCTGAATGAAGGTTTTGATCGGGGCGGTCGCCGCCTCTGCGCGCGGCAGCCGGTCGGAAGCAGGCGGGGGGGCGGGCGGCAGCACGAATCTGCCGCTCGATGTGCGCTGCGCGAGGGCCTCCCCATAGGCCAGCAAGCCGTTCATCGTGACGAAGTCCAACTGATCGGTCGACTGACTGTCCGATG
>JACOEF010000458.1 GCA_024998705.1 Nitrospira sp. | reverse complement strand
CATCAATCTTGATCATCCCGATCCCGCCTGCGATCTTGACTACGTGCCTCATACTGCGCGTCCGGTCAAGACTCAGGTCGTCCTTTCCAATTCCTTCGGTTTTGGCGGGGTTAACGCCTGCCTGCTGTTTCGCAGGTGTGACCAGTAATCCTCTTTAGTGCGCGAAGTCAGGACGTATGACGCCGGCAACGTCAATTGAGGCGGTCCAGCGCCTTCTGGGCTACCGTTTCCATCAGCCTCGCCTGTTGGAAGAAGCGTTGACGCACAAATCGTATTCCAACGAGCGGCGCAGCAAAGATCGAACACAGAACGAACGCTTGGAGTTTCTGGGCGACGCGGTGCTCTCCCTGGTCATGAGTGAGTATCTCGCCGCTGAATTTCCAGGCAGCAATGAGGGCGGGCTTTCGAAATTGAAGGCCCACCTGGTCAGCGAGGCGTCGCTTGCGAAGGCGGCTAGACGCATGAAGCTGGGCCACCTCTTGCGGCTGGGGAAAGGCGAAGAACTCTCGAAGGGGCGTGAGAAACACTCCCTGTTGGCGGATGCGCTTGAAGCCCTGATTGCGGCGATTTACCTAGACGGCGGGCTGGAAGCCAGCCGGACGTTTACGCTGCGGGTGTTGGAAGAAGAATTGTTGGCGACACGCGCCGAACAGGCGCGACCCGGGATGGAGGATTACAAGACACAGCTTCAGGAGGTCCGCCAGAAGCGGTTTGATACCTTGCCGCAGTATGCGACAGTCCGTGAATCGGGGCCGGACCATGAGAAGGTCTTCGAGGTCGAGTTGACCATTCAGGGTGTCATGCGAGGGATTGGGCGCGGGCATAGTAAGAAAGAAGCCGAGCAGATGGCGGCGAAGGTAGCGTTGGCACAGTTGGCCTGAGCGAAGGGGCGTGGACCGACAAGGAGGAGGCGTGATGATGACACAGATGCGGTGGAGCAATCGGTTCAGAATTATGGGAGTAGTGAGTCTGCTTATGGCAGTCGGCGTGGCGGGAATCGGCCAGGCCGCTGAGGCTGCTCCAGCCGGAACTGAAGCTGTGAGTGCGAGTCAGGCGCGGGCGGTCATCAAGACAAAGCTCGGCGATATTGAAATCAAGTTTCTTCCGGAAGTCGCGCCGAAGCATGTGGAGAATTTCATCAAGTTGGCCAAATCGGGGTTTTATAACGGCACGATTTTACATCGGGCGATCCCGGGATTTATGATCCAGGGGGGGGACCCCAATACAAAGGACTCGCTGAAGAAGGATGCCTATGGTCAGGGTGGGCCAGGGCACAATGTGAAAGCCGAGTTCAGCGATCTGCCGCACAAGCGTGGCGTGGTGTCGATGGCGCGGGCACAGGATCCGGACAGCGCAGGATCTCAGTTTTTTATCGTTGTTGAGGAGTCGAGGTTCTTGGATCGCAAGTATACGATTTTCGGCGAGGTCGTCAAAGGAATCGGGGTGGCGGACAAGATCGTGGCGTTACCGCGAGTGATGTGTCAAGGCGGGGCACCGAATCCTGCAGGTAAGGGCCCCTGCGACAATCCGGTTGAGCGAGTGGAGATGATGGTCACGATCATCGAGTGACGTGAGGGGCTACGTGCCGGGGCCGAAACTCCTCCCGAGCTCGGCCCGGCACAGATTGAGCGATCAGAAGGGTTGGTTCTGTTGTTGGGCGCGGACCAGTCCCAAGAGATGAGAGAGGGCTTTGGCCATGCGCTCCGCATGCGAAGAGGAGCGGAAGAGCAGGATATCTTCGGGAAACTGCGCTTCGAGTTCGGTTACCGCCCCGGTACAGTAACTTGTTTTCATAATGCAAGGGCCGTTGCTCTTGCAGGTCACGCGGACGCCGTAGAGGACCAGGTTGTTTTCGCGAGTGTCTTGCCCCTGGTACTCGATCGTATCGATGTCGTGCAGATCGAAATGTGTGAATCCGGTATTGACCTCGTCGTGTCCGTGGTTGAGTTCGACTGTGCCGAGCTTCGTTCCTGTCGGAATCACGGTGTAGATCTCAGTAATCTTCGTCGGTTTTCCCGCTTTTGGATTTCTGCAACTCAGGCTGCGGACAAACCCGTGTGTATTGGCCATATCGCTGATGAACTGCACGGTGTCATCCAGGGTTTGGCTGGTCGCCGCGCCGGGTAGAAGCAGCACGCAGGTCAGCGTCCACACCAGGCTCACTGAGTTGGGCGACAGCAGTCGCCGATTCCTACTCCCCTCGTGCATCGTGATTCTCCTTGAGCGTTTCGGGAGCAACATATCCCGAGCGCGACCCCTACCGTACTGAAACCGTGCAGACACTGCAATCCCTACTTTGGCGCAGCACACAACCCGGGCCCGCGCGTGGGCACGGTGTAACGGGGGGATGAGGGATGCAGGTTTCGCTACGCTAAATCGTGGGCAATATCGGCAGGAGGAACAGCTGGAAACGCGGTTGCATCGAGCGGCATGATCGGAGAAAGGTCGATCTGTTCGGCAATGGGACCGAATCGGAAGGTATTCATCAGGGTAGAAACCCGGAACTCCATTTTGTCAAGTTCATATAATGGAAGAATTGGGAAAGGAAAGGGCCTTCCATATGCGGCTGGTGGGGGTCCAGCTCCCACGGATGGAAATACATGACCAGGGGGCGGCCTTTTTGTTCGATCCGTTGCAACAACCCACAGAGCAGGGGGAAGGGCAGCAGACGGAAATAGCTGCCGCCGGCTATGGGAAGCCGTATTCCGCCAAGGTTCACGGTAGAGGGTGGGACTTCCCAGATGGGGCCTGAAGCAGTCTGCTTGAGATGGTGCCAAGGATCGGAGCCGGGAAGCCCACAGTGATCGTGTCGAATCGGAACGACGCTCGAGTCGTAGGTAAACCCTTCCTCAGCCAGGATGGGGAGGGCCCACAGAGTTTCACGAGTAATCGTAAATCCCGGTGCGCGGTAGCCTTGCACTGGTGATCCGGTGAGGTCTTCGAGAATTTGTTTGGACCTTCTCACATCTGCACGAAACAATTCCGGGGTTTGGGCCGTGACCAATTCATGGCCATACCCATGTGAGGCAATTTCATGACCACATTCGGCGATCTGTTTAATGAGTCCGGGATGTCGCTCTGCAACCCATCCCAACACGAAGAAGGTGGCCCTGGTCTGGTAGCGGGCCAGTAGATCCAGCATCTTGCAGGTGTTCGGGGTGACACGACTCTCAAAGGAGCCCCAGTGCCGTCGACGAATCGGGGAATCGAAACGGGACACCTGAAAATGTTCTTCGATGTCGAATGTCAGGCAATGCACTGGTGTGTGATCCTTGGGTGTAGGGTTTTGCCTACTGGGCGAGATCAGTAAGAACTGACATCAGGATGCTTGAGAAGAAGATCACAAAGCAAACCCTTTCGACATGCTTTGTATACTATGTGTGCATGGTGAAGTAAAGCAAAGTTTACGCCATGTTATTTCATTAAGCATTTCAAGATGATCGTTGGAATATGTGATTCTTCAGCACTCTTTGGTGCCTGATCATCCATTGCGCGTGTATCTGAATGGATACGCCATCGATATTCTGGAAATTGGCACACCGATGGGATGAGGGATGGGATGGATGGTACTGGGAAAGCAGTGAGACTTGTTGGTTAGGTCGTTTGATTCGCCTTGTCGTTGTTCAGTAATTGTTGCTGAAGAGGCACGGTAAATCGGAAGACGGAGCCAGATCCTAGCTCGCTTTCCGCGCCGATATGCCCCCCCATCAATTCGACGAGTTGTTTGCAAATGGCGAGTCCTAGCCCAGTGCCGCCATATTTTCTGGTGGTGGACCCATCTGCCTGGACAAACGGCTGAAAAAGTTTGGAAACGGCGCTTGGGGCAATGCCGATACCATTGTCTGAGACGGAGAATCGGAGGTGTGTGACCCGGTCTTGCTGTGCCGGCAGTTCGCCATAACGGGTGGCGGGAAATTCGAGACGCTGTTCAGGGGGGCGTTGATCGAGCTCCACGAGGACGGAGACAGTGCCGTGATCGCTGAATTTGATGGCGTTCGCCAGTAAATTGCTAAGAATTTGTTGGAGACTGGCGGGATCGCCACATAAGGCGGTCGGCACGTCTTGGCTAATCCGGGAGGTCAGTACCAGGCCCTTCCGTTTTGCCCGTTCCCCAAAGAGGGCCAGAACCCGGTCAATGAAGGGAGACAAGTCGAAGTCCAGTAATTCGAGAGACAGTTTCCCGGATTCGATCTTGGAGAAGTCCAGAATGTCGTTGATGATGACCATCAAGGCATCGCCCGACGAGCGGATGGTCTGGGCACAGTCCAGCTGTTCAGCGGTGAGGGGCGTATCGAGCAGCCAGTCCGTCATGCCTAGGCCCCCGTTCATGGGGGTGCGGATTTCGTGGCTCATGGTGGCGAGGAACTCAGATTTTACTCGAGCCCCCTCAATCGCGGCATCACGGGCCTGGGTGAGCGTGGCCTGGCTCTCCCGGAGTTCCCGGAGCACTTGGCTGGCTCGAACCATATAACGAATTCGGTGGGTGAGCAGCATTGCATTCAGCGGTTTAATAATAAAATCGGTTGCTCCGGCATCGTAGGCCTTGGTGATGGACTCAAAGTCGTCCAGGCCGGTCATGATCAGAATTGGGGTATGTTCTCCGGCCGGCAACCGGCGTAATGCCGCGCAGGTGGCGAATCCGTCCATGCCCGGCATCATCACGTCGAGGAGGACCACGTCCGGCGGGCATTTCTCAAAGAGCTCGCAGGCTTCAATCCCGTTTTCAGCCTCCATCACCATCCAGCCTGCTTGCTCCAATGACTCGCGAGCAAACATACGGATGATGATATCGTCATCCGTAACCAGTGCGCAGGGTGCTCGTCCTGGTGTCAGCAGGTTCATGTCTGCTTCTCCTTGGCAATCTCATTGCGGAAGACAGTGCAGGCGGTCAGATAGTCGGATTGTAATTGTGCGAACAATCGGTCGGCATCGACGAGATTTTTCCGATGGCCCATGGCTTCGAGTTCCTTGCAGCAGGCGGCCACGGCGGTGGCGCCGAGTTGCGCGCTGCTCGATTTGAGCCGATGCGCAACGGCTTGTAATGCCATCGGGTCGTTGGCGCGGATGGCATCACGCAGCGCCTCCACGCTGTCACGCGAACTGTCGAGATATTTGCGAAGCACGGAGGCCAGCACATCCGGTCGGTCGGGGCGTTGTAACGCGCGGATACTCTTGAGAGCCGTAAGGTCCATGCCTGGCATCGTTACAGTGGCGTCATCCATTGGTTCGGTCGTGGCTTGGAGTGATTCTGGCCGAGATGGCTGAGCAGGGACGGTCGGCTCCGTGGTGGTTGCAGGAGAATCATGGTTCCTCAGCCATTTGCGCAGGGTTTCTTGCAACTGCGTTTGGGTATACGGCTTGCTCAGGTAATCATCCATGCCGGCCGCGAGACATTGCTCTCGGTCCCCCTGCATGGCGTGAGCAGTCAGCGCGATAATAGGAATGCGACGTCGGCTGGATGACCGTTCGCGACTACGAATTCCTCCGGTGGCTGTGAGCCCGTCCATTTCAGGCATCTGGCAGTCCATGAGTACAACGTCGAATTGGTTGTGCTCGGCAGCCGCGAGGGCCTGCCGCCCGTTCTCTGCGACCTCGACCTCGTAGCCCAATTGTTCCAGCATCCCGATGGCCACTTCGCGGTTGACAGGGCTATCTTCAGCCAGCAGGATCCGTCCGTTCGGCTTGGAGCCTGGGGCGTCCGGTTCCAATGAAGGGGAAATCTGACAAGGGGCGTCGCTGGTCTGTCCGGACGAAAGAATGGGCTCTGGCATATGTAGATAGGGCTCGAGCATTGTTGAAAGCCCTGATCCCAGCGGTTGGAGGTCGAACTGCACCGTAAAGGCGAATGTGGAGCCGTTTCCGGGTGTGCTCTCCACAGTGATGGTCCCGCCCATCAGGCCGACTAACTGCTTGGCGATGGAAAGGCCAAGACCAGTCCCGCCGTATCGTCTGGTGGTCGAGCCATCCGCCTGCGAGAATGCGTCGAAGATGCGTGACTTGGCCGCTTCCGAAATGCCGATGCCGGTATCGGTGACGGCAAATCGTAGGAGTGCCCGGGTCGTGGTGCCTTCTACATACTCGGCTTTCAGGGAGATCTCGCCTGTTTCGGTAAATTTCATCGCGTTGCT
>JACOEF010000438.1 GCA_024998705.1 Nitrospira sp. | reverse complement strand
TTGCGTGGAGAAATCGGGCTGAACGAAGCCAAGCTCGTGTTGCCGATGGTCGGAGAAAAACCGCTGGGTTCGCCGGCCTCCTTGGAACTCGACGCCGATGTCACGCGGGGAGTCGGCCTGGTTATCTCTCGTCTGGAAATCGTCGTCCCACCATTACGTCTCCCGTTAAAGGGCCGTGTCACCCTCGGCGATCAGTTTTCGATCGATGCGTCACTGGCATCCGGTACGGTCTCGCTGTCGAGCCTTCCCGAGTGGATCTACCGCAGTGGATTTGAAGCGGGCAATCTCGAAGTGTCCATGGATGTGAAGGGCACGGACGCCGAGTGGAGAAACTGGCGCACGAGCGGGTGGCTGGCGCTCACCAACGGACTGATGACGGTGAAGGGCGTCGAGGGCCCGGTCGAGGACATCTACCTGCGCCTGAAGTTTTCCAAAAACATCGCCGACATCAAACAACTCTCGTTCCGCATCAAGGACAGCGACGTCAGTCTGTCGGGGGCACTGAAGAATTGGACGACGAAGCCGGTCATCGCGGTCAAAATCGAATCGTCGCAAATGGATCTCGATCTGCTGATTCCCAAAGGACACCGGTCGCCGATCCGGGAATTTCTTGAGACCCTGGCCGCGACGAGTCAGGTCAGTGCGACCGCCACGATCGAAAAGGGCCTGTACAAACATCTGCGGTTCGGTGGGTTGTCCGGGCGACTGACCATTCAGGACGGCATGCTCGATCTCGACCGGGTCGTGGCCCAGTCCGGAACCGGCCATGCGGCAGGACGAATGGTCGTCCGTCTGCCCAAGGAACAGCCGGCTGAAACCGAAACCTCGATCAGAATGACCGGCATCCCGGCCGAAGCCCTGTTGCCGCTGCTCGGTGCGCAGGATCAGCCGGTGACCGGAGAGATGAAGCTGACCGGAGTGATCCGCGGGCATGGACGGAACCCCCACGGCATCCTGCCGACCCTCAACGGCAAAGTCGAACTGGTGATGCAGGACGGACGCATCCTCAAGACGGAGAAACGCGCCATCTGGAAAATTCTCTCCATTCTGAACCTGCCGGCGGTGTTGCAAGGCAAAGTGGATCTGGAGAAAGAGGGGTTGCAGTACAACCGCGCCAGCGCCACCATCACGATTCAAAACGGATCGGTGAAAACGCAAAATATTGTCTTGGACAGCCCGGTGCTGAAGATTTCTGCCGTCGGCAATTACGACATGCCCACCGATCAACTGGACATGATTTGGGCGGTGAGTCCCTTCGGGTCCTATTCGCAATTCCTGAAATCGATTCCGCTCTTCGGACGGTTGATAGCCGGGGACCGCAAGGGCTTGGCGACGGCCCTATTCCAAGTCAAAGGCTCCATCGACGATCCGGACGTCACCTACATGCCGATGAAGTCCTTCACCACGGGATTAACCGGTGTCGCGCAACTGGCGTTCGATCTGTTGAAGAATACGGTCATGCTCCCGATCGATATTTTATCGCCGCAGGAAGAAAAGGATCCGGTGTTCGATCCGGCGCTGGAGATCCAGACGCCGCCGGCCGCCGCGCCACCGAGTGAGCCCGCACCCACGGCACCGGCACCGGCCGCGCCTTGACCACCTCCGGACCGCGTGATAGCATCCAACTCACGTGAACGCCTCCATCTCATGAGCCATTCGACCGAACAGAGCACCCATCCCGAGCAGAGCGCCGTGCTCTTTATCGCCGCCAGCGAAACAGATTCCAATCTGTATTACGCCACCCGTTTCATCGCGCCGGATCCGTTCATCTATCTCGAACTGAAGGGCGAACGCCTCATGGTCATGAGCGACCTGGAAGTGGACCGGGCGCGTCATCAGGCGACGGTCGATCGCGTGTTGTCGTATTCCGAGCTGGAACGGCGCGCCAAATCGATGGGTGTGAAAGACCCGGGCACGATCGATGTCATCCATCTGGTCTTGCAGGATGCCGGTCTGAAAGAAATCCTGGTACCTCCGACCTTTCCCTTTCTCCATGCCGCCCGGCTGCAGGAACTGGGCTATCGGCTGCGCACCAAACGCGAACCGTTCTACGAACAGCGGGTCATGAAATCGGCCGAAGAGGTCCGGCACATCGAGGCTGCTCAGCGCGCGACGGAAACGGCCGTGGCCGCCGCACATCAAAGCCTCCGCCGCGCCGAGATTCGCGACCACGTGCTCTGGCTGGATGGGGAAGTCCTCACCTCCGAACGGGTCAAGAAATTGATCAACGTGGCCCTGATGGAATGTGGGTGCGTCGCGCAACATACCATCGTGGCGGGAGGGGAACAGGCCTGCGATCCCCATGATGAAGGCAGCGGGCCGCTGCCGGCTCATCGCAGCATAATTTTCGACGTTTTCCCCCGATCAGCCGACTCCCGTTACTTCGCCGACATGTCCCGCACCGTCGTCCGCGGAACACCCTCGCCGGAATTAACGCGCCTGTATCACGCCGTCAAAGATGCTCAGGAAGAAGCGATCACCAAGATTCGCGACGGCGCCGACGGGGCCGCCATCCACCAGGGCATCTGCGATCGTTTCGAGAAGGCAGGGTACAAGACGGGCCTGGTCAACGGCCGCATGCAGGGCTATTTTCACGGCACCGGCCATGGCGTCGGGTTGGATATTCACGAGGCACCTCGTATCAGCCGAACCGGTTCGCTGCTCCAGGAAGGGCATGTCGTCACCGTCGAGCCCGGCCTCTATTACCCGGGCCTCGGCGCGGTGCGTATTGAAGACATGGTCCTTGTGACAAAGGACGGTTGCCGGAATTTGACGAATTATCCAAAAATCTTCGAATTCGGCTAGTCGATCCGACGGGGACACACGTCTCCCGCTTTCACGCTTCACGCCCGACGCGTCACGTTTCACGATGTTATGCGCCTGACCTTTACCATCCAGCGTTTTAATCCCGAAACCGATCAACGGCCTCACCAGGAAGAGTATCGTCTCGACATCGGGCGAGGCATGACGGTGCTCGAAGCCCTGATCCGGATCAAGAACGAACTCGACGGCCGGTTGGCACTGCGTTATTCCTGCCGCTCAGCCATTTGCGGCTCCTGCGCCATGCATATCAACGGCACGGAGAAATTGGCCTGCCGCACCTCCATTCGGAAAGAACTCGAACGCCACGGCCCCATCTCCATCGGGCCCTTGCCCAACCTTCCGGTGATCAAGGACCTCGTGGTTGATATGTCGCCGTTCTGGGGTAAGATCCGGGCCGTCACGCCCTGGCTGACCCCCGTCACACATCCGACTAAACGATACGGTTCATCCGGGCAACTGCGGCTGCCGCCTGAGACGTACCAGTTTCACAACGTGGATGCCTGCATCATGTGCGGGGCCTGTGTGGCCGCCTGCACCTCGCATGAAGTCTCACGGGGCTTTCTCGGTCCGGCGGCGCTCGCAAAAGCCGCGCGTTTTGTCGCAGACCCTCGTGAACCGGCCGAGGCCAAACAGGCCAGACTCGCTGCGCTCCAGGAGGCCGACGGGATCTGGGATCGCACCCGATGCAACATGTGCGTGCAAGTCTGTCCGAAGGATGTCCAGCCAATGGAGGCCATCATTCGACTGCGCCGCTCCTCCCTCCGGCATGAATTAACCTGCGCCGAAGGCGCCCGGCACATCACCAGCTTCGTCGAACTCGTCCGCCATGAGGGACGGTTGAATGAAGCCGTCATGCCGTTGAAAGTCCTCGGCTTCAATCTTCGACGAGTGCTCGATGTCATGCCGCTGGGGATACGGATGTGGCTCAAGGGCAAGGTACCGTTGCCGTTCGGCCACACCATTCCGGGCATCGAACAGGTCCGGGCCATCTTTGCCGCCGCACGCCGTCGGGCTCCGCGCGTCTGACGCCCATGCCGGGCTCCTTCCGATTCCTCGACGACATCGCGCTGGCTGATATGGCCTTCGACGCAGAGGGGGAGTCTCTCCCGTCCCTACTCGATGCCGCCACACAGGCCCTCATCGAAAGCCTGGCGGATCCGTCGACCATCGCTGAAACGTGGCACCACAGCGTAGACATGGAAGAACCAGACTTCGAAACGCTCCTCTTCGAATGGCTGGGCCGCCTCGTGTACCTGAAGGATGCCCACGGGGTGGTCTTCCATCGGGCGATACTCTCGCTGCATCAGAACTCTGCCCCTGCAGCCTGGTGTCTCCATGCGGAACTGACCGGTGCACCGGTTGATCCCGCGACACAAGACTTGCGTTCCGACGTCAAAGGTGTCACCAAACATCTATACGCGATCACAAGAGGGAAACCGCTGGAAGGCCAGGGTGGTCTTGGACGTGTGAGACACCCTTTTCCGCAGAATGACTACAAGGATACTCACAACAGATTGCCTACTCGGCCACAGGACCCGAAGGTCCCGAGGCGTCCTCACCCTGTGTGGTGAGGATTGAGTGCCCGAGAACGACGGTCAAGACCATCTTCAACACCCGGCTGAACCTATGAAACTGAACACCGACATGCAGGTCGTCAAGATCACGGTCTACCTCTGGGAAATTCCGCCTTCTGAAAAACCGGGCATGCTGGTGCCGGCCCGCATCTACGCCAGCGCCGCGATTCTCGGCGCGATGGACCGGGGTGTCTTCGATCAAGTGACCAATGTGGCCTGCCTGCCGGGGATCCATCGTTATGCGCTCTGCATGCCTGACGGACATTGGGGGTACGGGTTTCCCATCGGCGGTGTGGCGGCATTCAACCCCGAGGACGGAGTCATCTCTCCCGGCGGCGTGGGCTACGATATCAACTGCGGGATGCGGCTGATCCGCACCGACTTGTCGCTTGCCGAGGTGCAACCGAAGCTGGAACTGCTGATGACAGAGCTGTTCCGTCGTGTCCCGGCTGGTGTCGGATCACGGGGCTTCGTGAATCTCTCCCGACGTGACTTTCGCGATGTCATGCGGCAGGGCGCAAGCTGGTGTATCGCCAACGGATATGGCTGGGAAGAGGATCTCGAACGGATCGAGGAGCGCGGGTGCCTGGAGGGCGCAGATCCCACCCATGTGACAGACTACGCCATCGAACGCGGCATCAACCAACTCGGCACCCTGGGCTCCGGCAACCACTACCTGGAAATACAAGTGCTCTCCGACAAGGGTATCTACGACCGCGCGACCGCCGCGGCCATGGGATTGACCGGTCGCGACCAGGTGGTGGTGATGGTCCATTGCGGGTCGCGGGGATTCGGCCATCAGGTGGCGAGCGACTATCTCAAGGTATTTGAAAGGCCATGCGCCGATACGGCATCTTCGTCAAGGATCAGCAGCTCGCCTGTGCGCCGTTTCGCTCTCCGGAAGGGCAGGACTATTTTGGCGCGATGAACTGCGCCGCCAACACCGCATTCGCCAATCGGCAGGTGATCACCCATCAGATCCGGCTGGCCTTCGAGGCCGTGTTCTGCGAAAGCTCCCGCCGCCTCGGTCTGCAGCTGATCTACGATGTGGCGCATAACATCGCCAAGGTGGAACGCTACCGGGACGGGGAGTGGCTCGTGCACCGCAAGGGAGCCACACGCGCGTTCGGGCCTGGGAGTCCGGAACTTCCGGCCTGTTATCGAGGGATCGGCCAGCCGGTGATCTGCGGCGGGTCGATGGAGACCGGGTCTTATCTGTTGGTCGGCACGGATCAAGCTATGCAGGATACCTTCGGATCGACCATGCACGGTTCCGGCCGAACCATGTCGCGTGCGCAGGCCAAACGCACCGTGCGCGGCGAGCAGCTCATGCGCGACATGAAACAGCACGGGATTCTGGTCAAAGCCGTGTCCATGTCGGGACTGGCTGAAGAAGCCGGGTTCGCCTATAAAAACATTTCCGATGTCGTCGACACCGTAGACCACGCGGGAATTACAAAAAAAGTGGCGGAACTGAAACCAATCGGCAATATAAAGGGCTAGCCCTACACGAGTCCAAACCGATCATGGATCAGCGCCACCATCCTCGTTTTCCCGTCCACTTTCGGAGTTCCTTCAGTTCAGTCAACCGCGTGGGAGGTGACGGAACCGTCACCGACCTATCGTTGCGCGGGTGTGGCATCGTCGGGTCGACGGTCGTGCATCCCGGCACCACAATGGAGCTCCGTATCCACACATCGGCAACTGACGCGCCACTGATCATTCAGCAAGGCGTCGTACGGTGGTGCCGCGACGGCCGCATCGGTCTCGAGTTCATCTCGATACAACCGGAGGAGTGGACGCGACTTCAAAGTATTGTGAAAGAACTGACTCGCCAACCCTACGAACGAACTCAGGCCTCACAAGACCGCCCCAATACCTGACGTGCTCATCCCGCTGAGGAGGATTCATCATGGCCCACGCGCCGCTTCGCACGTCTCGATTACCTCGTACTTGGTTGCCGGCAATCCTCATCAGCGTCATTATTTCCGCCTGCTGCGCAGCGGGACTCTATTTGCTGCTCGCACAGCAGGATCGCTCGCTCGTCACCCAACGCAATGCGGCGATGGTCATGGCAACCGAGCAGAGCGCACGGGCCATGGCACGCACGGTGGCCTGGTTCGGTGAGTCGCTGGTCGGCGACAATCTCGCCACCATGCAGCGGACGCTCGAGCAACACGCGAAGCAGGCGAATTGGCTCGATGCCGCGGTCATCACAGAAGACAACACAGTCGTGGCAACCAGTAACCTTGCCACCCTTGGGACTCAACTCCACGATCCTGCATGGCTGGCCGCGCGAAAAAACCAGAGCGGCTCCGTTACCGCCGGGATGGATAAAGGGAGACCGGTCATGATCGTGATTGAGCCGTTCCGTCAGCAGAACCGCATCGCGGGATGGATCAGGCTGGTCATTGCACTCCCCCCGGACTCCGCCACCCTGCGCTCCGAGAATGATTTGGGACGGGACGTGGCCCTGGTGATCGGACCGTTGCTCCTCATGATGATCCTCCTCTTGAGTCTGACCATGCGGGGTCTGATGCGCCGCGTCCGCGCACTCCTGCTCGACATCTTGATGGATGCCAAGGGTCAAACCCTGGCTCCGATCGGAAACAGGGCCGAACCCTCTGAGCGGGGATAATGCCCGGCAGCGCCTTGTAGGAAAACAGGACCTCGACATCACTGTTTTCACGTACGAAATATTCCAGCATGCCCACACCTCAAGAACTGTTAATTTCCTAGCGCTTCTTGAGAATTTTGCTACTCTCAGACAGGAACGCCATCGGCGGCACTGCCTGAATGATCCGAGGCGCCCTGGTAGCTGAACGGCGCAGGTTTCTGTAGACGTGCGGTGCGCCTGATTGCAACTCTGAAGCCGACACCATGACGCCAACCCATCCCACCATCCTTGTCGCCGACGACGATCCGCTGTCACGGCTCTTTGTCCGGAACGCATTGGAACCGGCGGGCATGACCGTGCTCGAAGCCACGGGAGGCAAGGACGCGTTAGCGAAGTTCGAGGCCCTGACGCCGGACCTGGTCGTGCTGGACATCATGATGCCGGACATCGACGGGTATCTGACCTGCTCCCGGCTTCGCACGCTCCCCCGTGGGAAACGTGTCCCGATTTTGATCCTTACGGGATGGGATGACGCCAATTCCATCGCCCAGGCCTATCAGCACGGTGCCACGGATTTCATCACCAAACCGGTCAACGCGACGATTCTCTGTCACCATGTCCGGTACATGCTCCGAACCAACAACGTGCTCCATGCGCTGATCCGCAGTGAATCTCGTCTGGAATTGGCCCAGCGAATCGCCCGCATCGGCAACTGGGACTGGAACCCCGGAACCAATCGCTTCAGCATGTCGAATGAATTGTGCCGCCTGGTGGGCATACGTCCGCAT
>JACOEF010000895.1 GCA_024998705.1 Nitrospira sp. | reverse complement strand
CATTACGCGCAACTCGATCATTCAGTTGGCGAAGGAGCGCAAGATTCCAGTGGTTGAGGAACGGTTCACCCGTGATGAAATGTATGTCGCCGAGGAAGTGTTCGTCACCGGGACTGCGGCTGAGATCACCCCTGTGACGGAAATCGATCAGCGGCGTATCGGCAGCGGGAAGCCGGGGGCGGCGACGCAGACTTTACAAAAGGCGTTTTTTGACGTGGTGGGTGGTGCTGATGCTGCCCACAGTCAGTGGCTGACACCCGTCTAGTAGCCCCCTCCACTCACTTCTGTACAAACCACTTCCCCGTAGCGCGTCACTTCACGACAGGACGTAGCACTATTGCTCATGCCGTCGGCGGCTGTTCTACGGATGGCTGTGCGATGTGGACGCGGTGTAACCAGAGAAAACTTAGTGGGAAGCTTCGCCCGAGGAATGAGACTCTGCCGCAGGCGGCGTGGTGGATTCAGAAGGTGTTGAGCTTGGAGTCGTGGCTGCCGGTTTTTTATTCAAATCGATGACGGTTGAGGAGAAGTTCCGGTCTTTTGCCAAGATGGCGAGGGTCAAGGAGGTGAACATAAACACGAAGGCAGTGATGACCGTGAATTTGCTCAGAAAGTTTGCCGGTCCTCGGCTGCCGAACACGGTTTGGCTGGAGCCACCGAAAGCCGCACCGATTTCAGCGCCTTTGCCGGATTGCAGCAAAATCGCTCCAATCATGAGCAGGCAGACGATCACATGAATGATGACGAGTAGAGTATACATAGTGATTGATTCTTAGGCCTTGGCGGGTGTTGACCCGATAGCAACCTTCACGAGTGTAGCAAAAGAGACCGGGTCTAAACAAGCCCCGCCGACAAGTGCTCCGTCGATTTCTTCAGACGCCAAGAAGTCGGCAATATTGTGCGGTGTCACACTGCCTCCGTACAGAACGGCGACGTGCTGACCGGAATCCGATCCGCTCAGCTCTGTGAGCGTCTGGCGGATCAGGCGATGGACGGGGACTGCCTGCTCCGGGGACGCAGCGCGGCCTGTGCCAATGGCCCACACAGGCTCATAGGCGATGGTCAAGGTTGTAACCGCTTGTGCCTCGATTCCGGCAAGTCCGGCGCGAAGCTGTCGTTGAATGACGAGGTCAGTCTGCCCCGAATCGCGATCCTGGAGTGTTTCCCCCACGCACAGAATCGGTTGAAGACCATGCCGGAGGGCTGCCAGCACTTTCTTGTTCGTCCAACTGTCCTGGTCCCCGAAATATTGTCGCCGTTCCGAATGGCCGACGAGGACGAACTGGCACCCTATGTCTTTGAGCATGGCGCCGGAGACTTCACCGGTGAAGGCGCCCTTGTCTTCCCAGTACAGGTTTTGCGCGCCAAGGAGAAAAGTCGGAGCCGGTCCCAAGGCGTCGCGAACTGCCTGGAGTGCGGTAAACGGCGGGGTCAGGCCGATCCGGATGCCGGCGTGGCTGGTGAGTTCTTGCGAGAGGCGATGAACGAATGCCCCGGCTTCAGAGGCAGTCTTATTCATTTTCCAGTTGCCGACGATGAAGCGAGTTCTCACAGAGCCTCTATTAGGGGAAGGGTACGGTGCATTACGCCGGACGATTGGGAAGGGCTGCGAGGCCCGGGAGGATCTTTCCCTCGAGTAGCTCAAGCGCTGCGCCACCGCCGGTCGAAATGAACGAAATACTCTCGGACTCCCCGGCCCGATGGATGGCGAGGGCCGTTTCGCCGCCGCCGACGATGGTCAGGGCGTAGGCGTTGGCGACTGAATGGGCCATCGCGAGGGTGCCTCTGGCAAACGCATCGATTTCAAACATGCCCATGGGACCGTTCCAGAGAATGGTTTTGGCATCCTGGACCGCTTCGGAGAACAGCTTGACCGAGGCGGGGCCGATATCCAGTCCGTACCAGCCTTTGGGTATCTCCTGAACCGGAACAATCTTTGTTTCGGCTCCCGGTTCGCGGCTGGCTGCGACCACACAATCTACCGGGAGATAGAAT
>JACOEF010000894.1 GCA_024998705.1 Nitrospira sp. | reverse complement strand
CCAGAGGACTGACCTCGTCCATACGTCCTACTTCGAGCCGCAGAATTAGTTTGCCCGCATGATGATTGCGCTCATGATTCGTAAGAAGTTTCAATCCTTTCGGCAAGAAGTCTTGATAAACATCAAGCGGCTTGCCGAAACAGGACAAGCGTAACCCACGGCCATGAGGAGTTGAACATTAGCCATTTTGGGGTAAGGAGAAATAGGCGCAGTCACTTGAACTGGCATTATGGCGGAACGTTCCTTTATGGAAGATCTCAGAGAGCCTCAGTCCTGTCCGCAATCTTGGGGACGGTGCACCGAGAAGCCTCCTTCGACGGAAGGCTTGCAATACTAGAACGATCAT
>JACOEF010000893.1 GCA_024998705.1 Nitrospira sp. | reverse complement strand
CAGCCGTTCAACGGCCTGCACGTGCAATGGCTCAGTGGCCGTAACCAAAAACATGGAGGTGAACAGCATGCCGACAATTATGCGCTGAATCGTGGTCATAGCACCTTGTGTTCCTTGTTGGTTCGATTAGCCAATAACGTGGCTCTGAGCGATCACAGGTTGTGATTTGTTGAGGGCGGCTAGACACGTCTGTTTGCAGCCGTGCTTGAATTCCTGTCCATCGCAAGACTCGACGGCCAGACTGCGCTCGGCCCCATTCCACATCAAGGAAACGTGTACTGGTTGGTCAGTTGCAGGACAGTGAGTTGTTGCTGCGGTGGAGGGAGGCTTCTGCGATTGCATCCCAAATACGCTTACGGCCAACATGGCGAAAAACGTGCCGACGACTCCGATTCCTACAATATCCATGGAAACCCCTCCTCATCTGCGCCCAGGTTACGATCGCAGCCTGTGCTCTTTGGATTTTTATCGCGTGATTCTTAGGTCATGCAATGCAAATGCCAGCGCAGCATGAAGTGGTT
>JACOEF010000277.1 GCA_024998705.1 Nitrospira sp. | reverse complement strand
TCAAACTGCTGCAATTGTCCCGGTTGGAGCTTCAGCAGAGCCTGCAGCAGCATCTCATGGAAAATCCCTTGCTGGATGAATTGGCAACGGAGACCGAGGAGAGAGAAGAAACCGCAACCGCAGAGCGGGAACAGCCGGATACGTCGACCACCGTGTCCAATGAAGTGCGCGGCGAAGGCGACGACAAGCCCGCTGAAAGCGGGGAAAATGCCGAGGAGTTCTCGGCCTCCAGCTGGGAAGACTACTTCGACACGGACTTGCGTCGCGGTGAAACAGACTATAGCTCATCCTCGAAGGAAGAGTTTCCCTCCTATGAACAAACCGTGGCGAAGTCGACTTCATTGGAAGACCATCTCGTCTGGCAACTGTCCTTGTCGGGGCTTTCCGACCGAGAAAAAGCCATCGGACGCCTCATTATTGGAAATCTGGACGACGATGGCTATCTTCGTATGACCTTGGACGAGCTGGTGGCGGACACCAAGTATACTGTGGCGGAGGCGGAGTCGGTGCTGAAAGACGTTCAGGGATTCGACCCGAACGGTGTGGCGGCGAGGGACTTGTCCGAGTGTCTGTTGCTGCAACTGAAGTTTTTGGGCCGCAGCCAGATCGCTTCCTTAGGATCACGCCCCGGCGTGCTGAAGGGATCGGTGTTGGAGTCCATCGTGCTGCATCACCTGAAGGACCTGGAGAAAAAGCAATATAGCCGCATCGCCAAGGCGTTGAATATTTCGATGGACGATGTGTTCGAAGCCACCCGGATCATCGAAGGGTTGGAGCCGAAGCCTGGGCGGCCGTTCTCGAATACGCAGAATTATGCCATCGTGCCGGATGTCTTTGTCGTCAAGAACGAAGGGGTGTGGGAAGTGCTGCTCAACGATGACGGCCTGCCGCGTATGCGGATCAGCCCGTACTACAAGCAACTGATGTCGTCGGGGCAGTCTGGGTCGGCGGAGACCAAAGCCTATTTGGACGATAAGCTGCGCGCGGCGCAATGGGTGATCCGGAGCATTGAACAGCGCAACAAGACGATTGTGAAAGTCGTGTCCAGCATTGTGAAGTTTCAGGAAGGCTTTTTTGAACGGGGCATCCAGTACTTGAAGCCGTTGGTCCTCAAACAAGTCGCCGAGGATATCGGCATGCACGAGTCGACCATCAGCCGGGTGACAGCCAATAAGTATATGTATTGTCCGCAGGGGATGTTGGAGTTAAAATTTTTCTTTAACGCCGGCCTGCAGCGCGCCGATCAGCCGACGGACATGTTGTCGTCCCTCACGGTGCGCGAAATGATTCGACAACTGGTAGCGGCGGAGGATGTGCGGAAACCTCTTAAAGACGAGGAAATCGCCGCACGGCTGCGTACGCAGCAGGTTCTCATCGCCCGTCGTACCGTGGCGAAATATCGCGCGGAGGACAACATCCCCTCTGCCACGCAACGCAGGAAATTTTTCTAGGGTGAAACGGGGCCGGCATCATGGAGGCGGCTCCGTGGGCGCACAACAATCGTCGCAACAGGCTTGAGCGTATGGTGGTACGGGCAGCCTGAGAAACGAGGATGGAATGCGATTGATGATTACGGGGCGGCATGTGGCGGTCACTACTGCGCTGCGGGAGTACATTGAGACACGCATGGAGCGGCTGGACCGCTACGGACTGAAGCTCGGGACCTTGCAAATTCTGTTGAGTCTGGAAAAATTTCATCATGTTGCCGAAGTCGTCGGTGTCGTGCAGGGGCGGCGCTTGCAAGCAAAGACCTCGACCGCAGAGATGTACGCGTCGATCGACGAGGTGGTGGATAAGCTTGGTGCGCAGTTGCGCAAACTGAAAGAGCGCAAGGTGAATCACAAATTCGGTGATCAGCCGCGTGTGCGCACCGTGGTACGAAAGGCTGCGCGGGCTGTGCGCAACGAGGTGGAGGTCGTTCGGCCGACCCTTGAAGTGCTGACGGTGGAGGAGGCGGTTGAGGCGCTTAATACTGCAAAACTCGCAGTGCTGGTGTTTCTGAACGCGTTGTCCGGCACGGTTCAGGTGCTTCAACGATTGCCGAACGGACGAGTGGCGCTGATCGATCCTGCGAGCGACCGCGCCCGCACTGCTCATGGCCGCGCTTAATCTTGTCGTGATCAGTGGCCTTTCCGGATCCGGAAAGAGCCACGCCTTGATAGCTTTTGAGGACGCGGGTTATTTCTGCGTCGATAATCTTCCTCCGGCCCTCCTTCCGACCTTTGTGGAATTGTGTCATCAGCAAGGCGGGGAGATTAAGAATGTCGCACTGGGGATCGACATTCGTGAGCGCGTATTTTTCGGGGACCTGGCGAAGGTCTTAGGCGAGCTAAAGGCGCAGGGACATGCCTTGCAACTCGTATTTCTGGAAGCCCGCGAGGATGTATTGGTGCGCCGATTTTCAGAAAGTCGTCGCCCGCATCCGTTGTTGCCCCATATGCCGGTCGTGGAAGGTGTGCGGTTCGAGCGAGAACGCTTGAGTGAACTGCGAAAGCATGCCGATCGGGTCATCGACACCTCCAACATCACCGTGCATGAGTTGCGCGAGTTGCTGATCCGGCAGTTTCGTCAGGAAACGGCCGCACGCCGCATGACCATTTCCCTGGTCACATTTGGGTACAAGTTCGGCGTACCCTATGACATCGATCTGCTGTTTGATGTGCGCTTCATTCGAAATCCCTTCTTCGTGCCGGAGCTCAAAGCCTTGAGCGGTGAGGATGCCCGAGTGCAACAATACGTATTCGGGGACCCCACAGCCGGTCAATTTCTCGAACATCTGCAAGGAATGTTTCGCTTCCTGATCCCGCTCTACGAGCGGGATCAGCGAAGCTACCTCAGTATCGGCATCGGTTGTACCGGGGGGCGCCATCGGTCTGTGACCATGGCCATCCGTCTCCGGGAGCAATTTGCCGCCTTGGGGTACGACGTGTCTGTCACCCACCGCGACCTGCAAAAACCCTAGTTCCTGAGCCCTGTTTCGCCGTTTCTCCTTTGGTGATCCCTTCATGGGTCCGTTTTCTTGACAGGTGGACTATATCAACTATACTTAATTTCGTGAGCCCGAAACATGTGATGAATAGAGGCATTTGAGGCAGTTTGTGAAGAAAGCCGGCGATGTTCCCAAGAAAAAATTGTACAAGACCAATGAGGTCTGCGAGATGTTCGACATCTCGCGCGCGACGTTGTTCCGCTGGGAGCGCGAGGGTCTGATCACCAGTCCCCCACGCGATTGGCGCAATTGGCGTCTCTATACGGCCGAAAATGTAGAGCAAATCAGGCGCGTGATGGGTGGTGGACATCAAGAGGTTGCGTAGAGAGGGCATGAGCATGCTGGCTTCATTGAAAAATCTGGCGGACATGGAATTTCTGTCGATGTTTTCCCCGCAGCGACAGCTCCTGGGCCTGGATATCGGGTCGAGCAGCATTAAGCTCGTACAGATCAAGGAGCATCGAGGGCACTATACCTTGCAGAAGTTCGGCATCAAGGAGTTGGAGCCTGAGGTGATCGTCGATGGTACGGTGATGGACGAAGGACGGGTTGTCTCCGCGATTAAGGAATTGCTGGCTGAGAAGAACGTCAAGCTCAAGCAGGTTGCTATTTCCATTTCGGGCCATGCTGTGATCGTGAAGAAGATTTCTCTGCCGCCGATGCCTGATGAGGAGCTTGAGGCGCAGGTGAAGCTGTCGGCCGAGCAATACATTCCCTTTGATATCAATGAAGTCAATCTCGACTTTTACGTCTTGCCCCCGTCGGAGAGTCCGGACGAGCAGAGCGAAATGTCGATCGTGCTCGTCGCAGCGAAGAAGGACAAGATTAATGAATTGACCGAACTGGTCAAGGCGGCGGGCCTGACTCCCGTCGTGATGGATGTCGATGCATTTGCGGTGGAGAACATGTACGGCGTGACGTCTCCCGCCTCGCAAGAAGACACCACAATTCTGGTCAACATCGGGGCCAGCGTGATGAATGTGAATATTGTGGGTGGGGGAGTGTCCCTCTTCACGCGCGACATTCCGTTAGGTGGAAACCGATATTCCGAGGCCGTGCAGCGGGAAATGGGCGTGTCCTTCGAGGAGGCGGAGCAACTCAAGAAGAGCGACCGCGACGAAGACCCCACACTTGCGTCGGTGATGGAAAGCGTCAATGCGGAAGTGGCGTCGGAGATTGCCCGCACGATCGATTATTTCAGGACGACCTCTTCGGATCATGACATCGCGCGGGTGTTGCTGTTCGGCGGGGGAGCCAAGGTCAAGGGACTGGCTCAGCAGCTTCGCGATCGTATGCATGTCGAGGTGGAAATCGCGAATCCCTTTAATGAGATCGACACCTCACAGTGCGATGTCGATCCTGAGCAGTTGGCAGAGATGGGTCCGCTTGCGGCGGTGGGCGTAGGCCTCGCGCTTCGGACGGTGGGGGACCGATGATTAGAATCAACTGGCTCGCGACTGGACCCCGGTCCAGAAAAGCCAAACCACAGTGGGATGTCCGTGCTGAGGCGCTGCTGGGTGTCGGCGTCCTGCTGATCACGTTGACGGCGTGCTGGTTCTACGCCGCCTCGCTTGATGACGAGATCCAGGCCAAGCAGAGCGAGAAGCAGGTCAAGGATAAGCAGGTCGCTCAGCTGAAAGAG
>JACOEF010000374.1 GCA_024998705.1 Nitrospira sp. | reverse complement strand
GATGCGTGGGATCGGAGCGTCTCTCTGGACGGAAGCCGAGGCGAAGGCGGACTGATCCGGTAATACCTGTTAGGCATAGTTGTGAGACCGGGTCTCGAAATACACGCACATGGCAGGTGCGTACACAGGTCAAAAAAACTATAGCACAGGCGAGTAATCAATGGTGCAGGTGGGAGACTTAGTGATGGCTAGGGTCATTCGGATGGATACGGGGCACAGCGCATATCTCCTGTGGGCGGACTCCATCGGGAGGTACGCCATCCTGCCGCATCAGCACGCCGACCGTCAGTACAAGGTCCGAGATTCCCTGATGGGG
>JACOEF010000892.1 GCA_024998705.1 Nitrospira sp. | reverse complement strand
GTCGTAGGTTGAGCGGATCTCCTGCAGTTCTTCCTCCGTCAGGCAGAGAGGCTTTTCGACGAAGACATGTTTGCCCGCGAGCAACGCGTGTATCGTCAAGGCTGCATGGCTATCATGGCGAGTGCCGATCAACACCGCATTGATTGCCGGGTCGTCCAAGATGGACTGACTGTCGCTCGTGCAAGAGGCGGCACCGATTTTCGCGGCGAGGGTTTTCGCGGTGATGCCTGAGGCGGTGCAGATGCTGCGAATGCCGACATTGTTCATGGCTTGCAGCGGCGGCAGCAGCATATCCTTCACATGGTCCCCCGCTCCGATAATCCCCAGTGTCACCGGACGAGCGGGGTGCGCTGTTCCGACGGAAATGGTTCGCGGCAAGGGGTGAGCGCGGTTGGAGGGATAGGTAATGACCATGGCGATGTAGGGTACCGAACCCTCCATCATCAGGGCGTAGGCGGATTCAGCTTGCTCGATGGCAAAACGATGGGTAATCAGCGGCTTGAGGACCACCTTGCGTTCCGCAACCAATTCGAGAAACGCCTGCATGTTGCGTTGCTCCGTCCAGCGCACGTATCCGAACGGGTAATCGCGTCCATGTTCCTCGTATTGCGTGTCGTAACGGCCAGGCCCGTACGACATAGACAGCCGCAGTTCTAATTCCTATTTATAATAGGGCTCGCGTGGA
This sequence comes from Nitrospira sp., assembly GCA_024998705.1. Taxonomy (GTDB): domain Bacteria; phylum Nitrospirota; class Nitrospiria; order Nitrospirales; family Nitrospiraceae; genus Nitrospira_A. Next base: position 521 of record JACOEF010000892.1, on the reverse strand, counting down.
ATGTTCATCCCTACGGCGCCGACCACCACCACCCTGCCCTTTTTCCTGGCGATCTCGCCGGCGACTTCCACGGGACCATTGTCCTTGGTGCTGGCCGTGATGATGACTGCATCCACGCCATGGCCGTCGGAAAAGGTCGCGGCGGCATGGACGAGATCGGATGACGGCGCGACCAGGTCTGCGCCTAATTGTTGCGCCAATTGCAGTTTGGATTGATCTAAGTCGGAGCCGAGCACGCGGCATCCGGATGCCTTCAACAATTGCACGGTCAACTGACCCAACAGCCCAAGGCCGATGACGGCGATCCGGTCTCCCAACCTGGGTTCTGCCTGACGGACGCCCTGGAGGGCGATCGCTCCGAGCGTCACGAAGGAGGCATCCTCGGAGTCCACGCCGTCCGGAATTTTGACGCAGAGATGTTTCGGCACGTAAATCATTTCTGCGTGAGAGGCATAATTCTGTCCGGCACAGGCCACTCGGTCTCCAACGGAAAAGCAATCTGCATCGCGGGACACGTCTAC
>JACOEF010000891.1 GCA_024998705.1 Nitrospira sp. | reverse complement strand
GGTACGGCAAGGGGGGCGCTGATTACCTCAATTGCCCGCTGGATGAAGCCGCGTACAATGCGTTGTACGACGCGATGATGACGGCCGAAAAGGTCCAACCGAAAGAGTTCGAGAAAATCGCCTATTTTGAAAGTTGTATTCCGATTGAAGTCATGGCCGAGCGTGGTCGACAGACCATGCAGTTTGGACCGCTCAAGCCGGTCGGGCTGGAACATCCTAAGACCGGTGTGCGTCCCTATGCCATGGTGCAGCTGCGTACCGAGAATGCGCATGGGACCTGTTACAACATGGTCGGCTTCCAGACCAAACTTACCTATCCCGAGCAGCGACGGGTGTTTCGTCTCATTCCCGGCCTTGAGGATGCTGAATTTCTACGACTCGGTAGTCTGCATCGCAACACCTTCATCAACTCGCCACAACTGCTGCGCGACACGCTCCAGCTCAAATCCCGAGGCACGGTGTTTTTTGCCGGACAATTGGTCGGGGTCGAAGGGTATACCGAGTCGGCCGCGATGGGAGGGATTGCCGGTATCAATGCGGTGCGAGGCCTGGCGGACCAGCCGTTGGTGACTCCGCCGACGAACAGCGCCCACGGCTGTTTGATTGCGCACATTGCCAAAAGCGACCCGGCCCACTTTCAGCCGATGAATACGAACTTCGGACTGTTCCCACCCGTCACCGTCAAGACGCGCGACAAGGATCAGAAGCGGCGTCTTATCCATCAACGAGCCGTTGAGGATTTTGACGCATGGATCGCGCAATCCGGACTTTCCTAGACGTCCTGTCTGTCCAACAGAGCGCGTCGCCTCAAACGATTCGGGCCTATGCGTCCGACCTGGCTCAGTTCCAAACCATCGCGCTAAGTGTGCTTAAGCCGTGCGGGCCGCTGGCGCCTCACGCGGTGGAACCGGCTCTGATTCGCGAATTTCTCGCCGCACGGGATCGCAAGGGAGAAAAGAAGGCCTCGCTGGCAAGAAAGCTGGCCTGCCTGCGCAGCTTCTTTCGATATCTGGTGCGTGTCGGGCAATTGGAGGTGAATCCTGCAGAGGACGTGCGCGCCCCGAAGCTTCCCAAACACCTTCCCCAGGTTCTCACGAAAGACGATGCGGGGGCGTTGATGGAGTTCCCCGGTGCAACAGCGCGGGAAGGGGTGCGGGATCGCGCGATTCTCGAGACTTTGTATTCCACCGGGGCTCGCGTCAGTG
>JACOEF010000890.1 GCA_024998705.1 Nitrospira sp. | reverse complement strand
CTTTTCATCGGAGCCGGTGCCCAACTGGAGTGGATGAAGCAGGAAGTGGAAAAGAGGACGCTGGACAATGTCTTCTTCAAACCCTATCAGCCGCGAAATCGGCTTGCCGTCAGTCTCAGCGTCCCGGACATCCATCTGATTTCGTTGCAGCCTGCGTTGGAAGGCCTCATCGTCCCAAGCAAGTTTTATGGCATTGCGGCAGCCGGGCGACCAACATTGTTTATTGGCAGTATAAATGGAGAGCTCTCTCGTATTCTTCAAGAAGCTGATTGTGGATTTTCGATGGAGATAGGCCAAGCTGATAAGGCCACCCATATATTAGAGCAACTTGCCAAAGATCCAGACACCTGCACTCGCCTAGGACAACACGCGCGTGCACTATTTGATAGAAGATTTTCCACGCAACACGCTATGCGGGAATGGGATAGTCTTATTGCAGGCACGATCGATTCCATCCCGCAGACATTCTAGTGACCGTTGAGGTGGGGGAGGAAGAAATATGAAATACGTGAAGCTACTTCTCATCGTCGCTTGGATTTTCACATGCAGTGCGACCTCCAATGCGAGCGGGCAATCCCACATTGAGTCGGCTCAGAAACCATTTCCAATTTTCGACGCAACACTCTACGCCAATAAGCCTGATTTATCGGCCCACGGCCTCCGGCCAATTATGCTTGTCTATGCAGGTACGCTTGGCGATCAATG
>JACOEF010000492.1 GCA_024998705.1 Nitrospira sp. | reverse complement strand
GCGTCTTGATGAAGCCTTACGTGGTCTCGGAAGTCCGGAATGCCAAGGGGCAATTGGTGGCGCAAACCATGCCGCAGGCGAAGCGGCGGGTTATTTCTTCCGATACGGCGAGGACGATGACGACCTTGCTGGAGGGCGTGGTCACCGGCGGGACCGGAGCGAAAGCGGCTATTCCAGGCTTTCGGGTGGCCGGCAAGACCGGAACGGCTCAAAAGGTTGATCCCCGCACCGGTGCCTATTCCTCCACGTTGCTGGTCGGGTCGTTTCTTGGCTATGTGCCGGCGGAAGATCCGCGGTTGGCGATGATCGTCGTGATCGACGAACCCCGCGGCGAGGGCTGGGGCGGTGTCGTTGCGGCGCCGGTATTCCGTCGTGTCGGTGAGCAAGTGCTCAACTATCTGGGTGTGGCGGTAGATGAGCCGGTTAAGCTGGCGATGGCCGGACTTGAATCCTGATATGACACTTGATGAATTGATCAGCCCGATACATGGGCGCCTCGGAGTGCTGGAACGGACTGGAGACCAGCGGGTGACCATTACTGACCTGACTGACGATTCCAGGAAGGCGGGGCCCGGGTCGCTGTTCGTGGCTGTGCCGGGGGAGCGTGTCGATGGCCATCAGTTTCTGGCCTCTGTTGTTGCGGCAGGGGCGGCGGCCGTCGTGGTGCAGCGAAGCGGAGAAGTCGGTGCGACTCCTTGCGTCCGCGTGGAGGACTCACGCGCGGCACTCGGGATTCTCGGCAGCCGATTCTATGGCGATCCGTCTTCTTCGTTGCGGATGGTCGGCGTCACGGGGACTAATGGGAAGACCACGACAACCTATGTCGTGAAAACCATGCTGGAAGCCGCGCAGCGGCAGGTTGGGCTCATTGGAACGGTCGCGTATCTCGTCGGGAAGGAGTCGATTCCCGCCTCGCATACGACGCCGGGCGCGTTGGAGTTGCAGAAATTATTTGCACGAATGCGCAAGGCGATGTTGGATACGGTGGTGATGGAGGTTTCGTCGCATGCGTTGGCCTTGGATCGGACTGCCGGATCCGAGTTCGATGTCGCTGTCTTTACGCATCTCACGCAGGATCACCTGGATTTCCATCTCGACATGGAGCGCTATTTCCAGGCGAAGCTGAAACTCTTTGTCGGGTTAGGCAAGGCGGGCGCAGTGAAACAGCGGAAGCGGGCGATCATCAACGTGGATGATCCATGGGGTATGCGGATTCGTGCGGCGTGCACCGTTCCGGTTTGGACCTATGGCCTGCACCGGGAGGCCGACATTTATGCTGAAGGCGTGAGGCTTTCGCCGGCCGGCACCACCTTCACCTTGCGCAGTCCCGCCGGGACCTGTTCGATCAAGAGCCGTCTGGTCGGAGAGCATAATGTGTCGAACCTCTTGGCGGCCATCGGCGTGGTGTTGCATGAAGGCTTGACGCTCGATCAGGTCCGATCGGCCGTCGAGACGGTCACGAATGTGCCGGGGCGGTTCGAACTGGTCGACGCCGGCCAGGACTTTTCTGTGGTGGTGGACTACGCTCATACTGAAGACGCTCTGGTTCGTTTGTTGACCGCGGCCCAGGCGCTACGCACGGGGCGGATCATCACCGTCTTCGGGTGCGGCGGGGACCGGGACCGGACCAAACGTCCGAAGATGGGGCGGGCTGCCGTGCAGTATAGTGATGTGGTGATACTGACCTCGGACAACCCGCGTACCGAAGATCCTGCTGCGATCTTGCGCGAGGTCGAGGTCGGGGTGAAAGAGGCGCTGGCGGACCGAGGTCATGTCCGGTATCGCATGGTTGCAGATCGTCGGGAGGCCATCGAGACAGCCATTCGTGAGGCGAAGTCGGGGGATATGGTGTTGATCGCGGGGAAGGGGCACGAAGATTATCAGATCGTGGGAACCACGAAACATCACTTCGATGATCGGGAAGTTGCGCGCGACACGATCGGCGCGCTCCGATCCGGAGCCTGAGCGAGGGAACACATGCGGGAGCATGGGAATCGTGGCGTGACGGCGCTCTTTACGGTAGAAGAAATCTGTGAAGTCTTGAGTGCTAGGCCGCCGGCCGGCGTCACATCTCAGGACTTGAAGCAACGAATTCGTCGTGTGGTGACCGATTCGCGGCTGGTGCGAAAAGGTGATCTCTTCATCGCCTTTCAGGGCGAACGATTTGACGCGCATGCGTTCGTGCCGAAGGCGCTCGCCCAGGGTGCGGTCTGCGCAATCGTGCAAGAGGACTATCACTTGCCGCCGACGCCGAAGCGTGCCGGCGTGCCCATGTTGCTGGGGGTGCGAGATACGCTCGAAGCGTATCAGCGCTTGGCCACGCACTATCGAAACCGGTTTCCCATTCCGGTGATCGCCATCACCGGGAGCAACGGCAAGACGACGACGAAGGAAATGGTTGCCCAGGTGGTCGCACAGCGCTGGAAAACGCTGAAGACCGAGGGAAACCTAAATAATCGCATCGGAGTTCCGCAGACTTTGTTTCAGTTGGCGGCCCGCCATCAGGCCGCGGTGATCGAAATGGGTGGGGATCAGCAGGGGCAGACCACCCGGCTGTGTGAAATCGCGAGACCGACCATCGGTGTGATTACCAACATCGGCCCGGATCATTTGGAGTTTTTCGGCAGCATGGAAGGGTCTGCGCAGGCCAAAGCCGAGTTGCTCGATCATTTGCCGCAGGACGGGGCCGTGGTCTTGAATGCCGACGATGAATACTTTGATTATCTTGCGGCCCGTGCGCAGTGCCGGGTCGTGGCATTCGGGGTCTCTCCCAAAGCCGCCATCCGTGCGGACAATATTCGGGTCGATGAAAAAGGCGGAACGGTGTTCGGCCTGGTAGTGCCGGGGAAAAGTCGCCAGACTGAAATTCGCATCCGGACGCAGGGACAACACAACGTGAGCAATGCCCTCGCGGCAGCTGCGGTCGGGTACGCACTGGGGTTATCGGGGGTGGCCATCGCCGAAGGGCTGGCGAAGTTTCGTCCGGCCGCGATGCGATCGCAGATCAGCCTCTCCCACGGAGTGCAGGTGATCAACGATTGCTACAACGCGAATCCGGCCTCGATGAAAGCGGCCGTTCAACTGCTGGCGGAGCTGGGCCGTGGAAAACGGTCGATCGCGGCGCTGGGGGACATGCTCGAACTGGGCACGGACAGCAAGCGGATGCACCGGGAAGTGGGGGCGTTTCTGGCCGCGCAAGGGATCGGACATCTGCTGGCCTGCGGTGTATTGGGACGAGAATTGGCCGAAGGAGCCCGGCAGGCCGGGATGGCGTCCGATCGCATCACGGAATTGCCCGATGCGGCGGCGGCAGCCGTTGCCCTCGCTCGAATGGTCCGGCAAGGCGACGTGGTGCTGGTCAAGGCCTCTCGGGGGATGCGCATGGAACAGGTCGTTGATGCCGTGACGGGAATACGACGGGTCGCACGAAAGGCTTGCTAGTCGGCAGGCACACACACAGGAACTTTAAGGCCCGCTGATCTATGGCGGGCAAAGATGCCGTAGGATGTTATACAACTGGCTCTACCCCCTTCATACACAGTTTTCATTCCTGAACGTCTTTCGGTACCAAAGCTTCCGGATTATCTATGCGGCGGTCACGGCGTTTTTGATCGCGTTTGTGATGGCTCCCTGGGTCATCCGCAAATTGCAGGAGATTAAGCTCGGCCAGCAAATTCGCGACGATGGGCCGAAGCGGCACATGGCCAAAAGCGGCACACCGACGATGGGCGGGATTCTCATTATTTTTGCGGTGGTGTTGTCCACGTTGTTGTGGGCCGACATGACCAACCGGTATGTGTGGCTGGTGGTGATGGCGACGGTGGGCTTCGGCGCGATCGGGTTCGCGGACGACTACCTCAAGTTCATCAAGCGCCAATCGAAGGGCCTCTCGGCGGCACAAAAATTCACCTGCCAGATTCTGGTCGCGCTGACGATCGGCGTCTTTCTCTACACGCTGCCCGGCTATACGACGAAACTCAGTGTCCCGTTCTTCAAATTTTTCACGCCCGATCTTGGCTGGTTCTACATCGTGTTCGTCATTCTTGTCATTGTCGGCAGCTCCAACGCCGTCAATTTGACGGATGGCCTCGATGGCTTGGCGATCGGTCCGGTCATGATCGCCTCGCTGGCGTATACGATCGTGGCCTATGTGACCGGAAACCGTGTGATGGCCGAATATTTGCTTATCCCCTACATTGAAGGTGCGGGGGAAATCGCCATTTTTACCGGAGCCATCCTGGGATCCAGTCTGGGCTTCTTGTGGTTCAACACCTATCCGGCCTCTGTCTTCATGGGCGACGTAGGATCACTCCCGCTGGGGGCGGCACTCGGTACCGTGGCCGCGATCAGCAAACATGAGCTGCTGCTCCTCCTGGTTGGCGGCGTCTTCGTCATCGAAGCGTTGTCGGTCATCCTGCAGGTGGGATCCTATAAGCTCCGGGGAAAACGTATCTTCAATATGGCGCCCATTCACCATCATTTTGAGATGAAGGGGTGGGATGAGCCGAAGGTGGTTGTGCGTTTGTGGATCATTGCTATTTTGTTGGCGCTGCTCAGCTTGAGCACGCTCAAATTACGGTAGGTGACTATCAGTGGACGTGAAAGATCTCCAGGTGACGGTCGTCGGATTGGCCCGAAGCGGAGTGGGGGCGGCGCGCCTGTTGAACCATCTCGGGGCTCGCGTGACCCTGGCCGACCGGAAGGAGTCGCGCGAACTTGCCGCCATCCTGTCGCAGGTGGACCAGTCGAGCATCGCCGTGAAGGTGGGGGCGCAGTACGAGTCCGCGCTCGAAGGGGCCGATCTCGTCGTGATCAGTCCGGGTGTGCCGACTCATCTCGATGCGCTCAATCGTGTGCGCGCGCGCGGAGTTCGGGTCATCGGAGAACTGGAACTGGCGTCCCGCTTTTTAACGGCGCCGGTGGTAGCCGTGACCGGGACTAACGGGAAGAGCACGACCGTGACGTTGATCGGCAAGTTTTTACAGGAGAGTGGGAAACGCGCGTTTGTCGGGGGCAATCTAGGAATTGCGGCGAGCGAGGCGGCCTTGGCCTCTGTCCAAGCGAAGACGGGACCGGACGCACCCTATGAGTATGTGGTGTTGGAAGTCTCCAGCTTCCAGCTCGAGACGATCGAACAGTTCCACCCCTGGATCGGGGCGATTCTGAATGTGACGTTGGATCATATGGACCGCTATGCCTCGGTGGATGACTATGTGGCGGCGAAATCCAACATCTTCGCCAATCAGACGGCCGGGGACTATTCGCTGTTCAATCTCGATGACGCGCGGGTGGCTGCGCTTCGCGGGCGTACCAAAGGCACCGTCCTGGGATTCAGCCGGAGTGGCGCGACGGTATCGGGTGTGGCGGGAGCCACGGTGCTCGACGGCGACTTGATCGTGACGACGGTGCGAGGACGGCGGGAGGAAATCTGTCGCCGGAGCGACATGCGGCTCATCGGACTTCACAATGTGGAAAATGTGATGGCCGCGGTGACCTATGGTCTGCTCTGCGGTTGTTCAATCGAGGCCATTCGCGCCGTGCTGCGATCCTTCCCTGGGCTGGAACATGCCCTGGAGGTGGTGCGCGAGCGTCGCGGGGTTCGCTTTGTGAACGACTCCAAGGGTACCAATGTCGATGCGGTGTCGAAAGCGCTCGAAGGCATTGAGCAGCCGATCTGGTTGATTGCCGGCGGGCGCGACAAGGGCGGGGACTTTTCCCGCCTCGAAGGCGCCATCCGGGAACGGGTAAAAGGGCTGATTTTGATCGGAGAGGCCGCCGGTCGTATCCAGGCGGCGATGGGTGATTTTGACCGGTGTCGTCCTGCAGCGACCCTCCGCGACGCCGTGGAGCTTGCTGCTCGCGAGGCGCAGCCCGGTGAGGTGGTCTTACTCTCGCCGGCCTGCGCCAGTTTCGACATGTTCGCGGATTATCAAGACCGGGG
>JACOEF010000889.1 GCA_024998705.1 Nitrospira sp. | reverse complement strand
GCTGGCCTTGAATGCCGCTGTCGAAGCGGCCAGGGCAGGGGAACATGGTCGCGGGTTTGCGGTCGTGGCCGCCGAAGTCCGGAACCTCGCACAACGGTCGGCGACGGCTGCCAAGGAAATTAAAGGATTGATCAACGAATCCATCCAGCGCGTGAACGACGGCAGCGAACTGGTCAATCAATCCGGCAAGACGCTGGAAGAGATTGTCAGCTCCGTCAAGCGCGTCACGGCCATCATCGCCGAAATCACCGCAGCGTCCCAGGAGCAGGCCCAGGGCATCGACCAGGTCAACAAGGCCATCATGCAGATGGACGAGACGACCCAGCAGAACGCGGCGTTGGTGGAGGAAACGACATCGGCCAGCCAGTCGATGAAAGACCAGGCGCAGGAACTCATGCGTCAGGTTGAAGTGTTCAAGGTTGATGCGGAAGGAGCCCAGCGGACGTCGGCGACGCGACCAGCGGCCGGGAAGCCAACGGTCAAGGCTGGTGGCATCGCCTCCAAACCGGCCATTAAAAAACCAGGCTTCTCGTCCAAACCGGGGGAGGCGAAAGCCCCGGTCGGAGTTGCGGCCGGGAATGGTCACGATCGCCGCAAGAAAGATGACGATTTCGAAGAATTCTAGGTCCCGGGCTGCGGGGATGGGCAAATATTGCCCATCCCCGCACAGCCTCAGCCTCTGTCTCATCCGAGATTATGTGTTCATCCCTCCAGTAGACCTCTCAAGAAACAACCTAGAGTAACCGATAGATGAATGTGGCAATACGCTCACGGCACAACGCCTGCCACGGCTTCGGTTGTATCCACCTCTAGCCCAGGGACGGATCATGGATCTTAAAACGGCGCTTTGGTATCTCGTCCTTTCCAGTTTGACGGTCGCTTATCTCGTCGTCTTGGCGGGGGTTCGAGCCGCCAAGTCCCATGATGTAAATCATCACTCCCATCGTATGATCGTCGGCTGCACGATCGTCGGTATCTGGCTGGTGGCTTACGTCCTGAAACAGGCGATCTTCGGCCGTGAATCGTTCAAAGGCCCTGATAGTACCTATTGGACCGTCTATGTCCCACTCTTTGTCACACACATGTTGCTCGCTGTCACGACCATAGGATTGGGCGCATACAACCTGTATATGGGCCTGCATCGCCTTCGATATGGAAGTGTCGGAGCCATGGTCGCCGGCATGACCACTCATCGCCGCATGGGGAATGCGCTCGTCTGGACGTTCAGCGGCACCATGATCACGGCCTATCTTGTCTATTTAATGCTGTTCGTCTGGTACCGGAGCTAACACGATGGACTACGCCATTACGACGCAGGAATATGAACAGATCCGCACCTTGCTGTATGCCGAAAGCGGCATTTCATTGGGAGACAGTAAGCAATCCCTGGTGGTGTCCCGCCTTACGAAGCGCTTGAACGCCCTCCAACTGGAGAGCTTCGGTTCCTACTATCAGTACGTGACTCAGGACGACAGCGGGGAAGAATTCACTCGGATGCTGGATCTGCTCTCCACGAACAAAACGGATTTTTTCCGCGAACCCAAGCATTTCGACTTTCTTCGCGAGCGCATTCTTCCCACACTGCAACAGGAAAAACACATCCGCATCTGGTCTTCCGCCTGTT
>JACOEF010000350.1 GCA_024998705.1 Nitrospira sp. | reverse complement strand
GAAGGACGGATCGTGGTGGTGTGGGAGGAGCAGGCTCCGGTCAAGCGGGATGTGGTGATGAGCGTCTCGATGGATCGTGGCGCAACGTTTACGGCGCCGCAGAAAATGAATGAGAAGAAAAGTCAGACGCCGGTCGTGGCGGTGAATAGTCAGGGCCTGTTTGTCCTGGCCTGGATGGAACATGGGATGCCGGGCATAAGATTGTAACGCAGACGTTGCGGGTGCCCCCGGTGAAGGTGGCAGCTGAACCGGTACGATAGGCGCCGAACTGGTGGTCGGAGCAAGGATGTTGAGGAGATTGTTCAGGGGTTTGATCGCAGCCGTTGTGTTTGGCGCAACGACCGGTCCCGCATGGGCGGATGATCTCTTCACCACGTTGAAAATTTCGCAGGCTGCACCGGGCACTGCCGCTGCGGCCTTCGAGCTGCAATCGCTGGAAAGCCGGTCGGTCCGACTCGCGGATTTGAAGGGGAAATCCGTCGTGGTGAATTTCTGGGCCACCTGGTGCGGACCCTGCAAAGAAGAAATGCCGGCGTTGGAACGGCTGCGGCAACAACTGGATCCAGAACGATTTGTGTTGCTCACCATCACGACCGATTTGCAGCGAGACGGCATCAAGCAGTTCCTGGCAAACCTCAACGTGCAACTCCCGGTGTTGTTCGACGAACATCAGGATGTCTCGCAGGCCTATCTGGTGCGGGCCTTGCCGACCACGGTGTTCATCGATCGGCAGGGAGCCTTACTGGGTCGCGCTGTCGGACCGCGTGAATGGGATGCGCCGAAGGCGGTGCATGCGTTGCAGGGATTGATGCCATGATGCGCGTGACCAAACCCTCCATCGGACTTGCGGCCGCGCTGGCGGGGCTGTACCTGATTCTGGCCGCGTTCTCCGTGGCCTGCGCCTTCGACCATGCAGATCCGACGCCGGCCGGCCATCATCATGGCGAGACGGTGTCCCACTCCAGTTTTTGTGCCTGGGCTTGCCAGGCGAATCCCACGTCGGATATCGGGCCCTCCGCGCTTGTGCTGCAGCCGTTCCTCATGGTTGCGTTCTTCGTGGGCACCACTCACACCGTCATCGTCTCCCGGGCGAGTTTCCATGCGGCCTCTCGTGCTCCACCCGTTCAGTCGTAATTCCATCTTAAATCGCTAGGTGTTCTAGCAGCTGTTCTCGTCCGTTCAGACAGGGGCGGGAAGGGTATGTCTCTGCTGTCGTGTGCACAGCTGTGCCGGGAGGACGTGTATGTGGGCCCGTGTTGATTCAGTCAGACATTATTTATTCGCCTGTTGTGCGTTGTGTTCGGCGCTGGTCATGAATCCCGCCATGTCTGTGGCGCAGGAATCGGGGGCAGGAGCCGCTGTTGAGAAGAGTGTGCGAGAGCGCGAATTGCGTGAGCAGTTGCAGAACATTCTCCGTGAACTGGACGAAATCCAGCCGCGGCCGGCCGGGAGCGCGGTGGTCACGCCGGTTCAACCGGCTGAGCCGGAGGCGGTGGATCAATCGTCCGCGGCGGCCGTCGCAGAACCGATCCCGCAATATGAGCTTCCCGATGTCAGCATTGTGAGCGAGCGCGTGCAGCGGCGGCCGGAAGGCCTGTCTCTGTCCGCAACCATTCCGGCCGAAACCGATTCGCAGCCGACCAGAACCATGAAGGAATCGATGGAATCTCTGCCGGGCGTGGTCCTGCGGCAGGCGAACGGTCCGCGCGACTTCAGCATGATGATCCGAGGCCAGGGCGCCAAAACGACCTTCGCGGTTCGCGACATCAAAATATATGAAGATGGATTCATGCAGACCCAATCCGATGGGCTCTCTCGCCTCGACATCCAAGATCCCTGGTTCATGCGGAGCGTCGAAGTTATCCGTGGCGCCTCCTCGTCCCTGTACGACAACTACGCGCTCGGCGGCATGGTGCATTTCCGGACCAGGCGAGGCAACGACATCAATGGCGTGGAGACGTTCCTGAGCGGAGGATCGTTCGGGTACCACAAGGAAGGGATCGCGGTGGGGCAACAATACGAGAATCTCGACGCCTCGCTGTTCGTGAGCAACGTGGGAGAAGACGGATTCATCAGGAACAGCAACTACAGCACCCAAAGCATCAATTTGAATTTGCGGTTCAAGATCGACGACAAGCAGAATTTCTACTTCAAGGCCATCACGAATTGGCTCGATGCGCGAGTGCCGACCCGTTTGACTCAGTCCCAGTTCAATGCCGACCGCCGGCAGGCCGGTGGCACCAACGTCGTCTGTAATGCCAACACCTGTAGTGACGCGGAGCGGTTGGCCCAACGGCGGCTGGATCGGCGGACTATTATCGGCGGCATCTACGAGCGGCAGATCAACGCCAATACGGTTCTGACGATTGAGGCGGACTACGACGTCAAAGATATCAATCAGACCTTTTCCCAAATCAGCGACAACGTGAATCCGAACTATAAGCACTATGCCGATCTGCGACACGACGGACGGCTGTTCGATATGTCCTTGCGGAGTTACGTCGGGTTTTTCTTGAGCAACATGGAGCAGGAAGCGCAGACCTTCCAGAACCTCGCCGACGGATTCGGGACCCGCGGGGCGCTCATTCAAAATTCACGCGGAACGATCAGGAATGTCGGCGCGCGAT
>JACOEF010000888.1 GCA_024998705.1 Nitrospira sp. | reverse complement strand
TTTGCTGCGCTAGAGGCCAACATCGGTCGACCGTGGCCGGATCCAGCCGGTCTGGGCCCTCCTGTGTCTGACCAGATGACACCAACCCTTAGTGCCGCCACGAGGAAAGCGCTGCAGGAGGCGCAACGCAAGGCTACGATTGCGCGACGAGCAGAGGAAAGCGGCCGCCAGGGCGAGAGTCTACGTATCTGGCGTAAGATTCTCGGGGAATATTTTCCCCTCTCATAACGGGTGGATGAATGAACACCTGGTCCCTTGCGAAACTATTGGCGAATCTCCACGACGACATCGAACA
>JACOEF010000887.1 GCA_024998705.1 Nitrospira sp. | reverse complement strand
CTCGATTGTCATGGCGGTCCGAAGGGTGGACTCGATCGCACGGGCTATCCACGGGAAGGCCTCACGTTGGGGCAAAACGCCGGTGCCATTAGCGTGCTGTTGCCGGTCGGAAAATGAAGATCTACGTCGTCTTGATGGTGCTGTTGTTCGCGCCTGTCGATAGTGGACGGGCGAATGAGCGTCCGCCGTCGCCGGTCGAAAAGCCGGCCGGCAGCGGCGTCATTGTTCATCGTGATGGGTATGTCCTCACGGCCCACCATGTCGTTGCGAATGCGAAGCGGATCACGATCGTGACATCCGGCGAGTTTCGGGCTCCCGCCGTGCTGGTGAGCGTGGATGCGGAACATGATCTCGCTTTGCTCAAGGTGGAGACGGTCGGGCTCTCCGAGGCGCTGCTCGGGTATGCCGGCGCCGTGAAGCTGGATCAGGAAGTCATTGCCGTCGGGTTTCAGTTCGGGTTGCGCGAAATCACGATCACCCGCGGCCACGTCGCTGCCGTCAGGACCAAAGGGGTGCAACGGGTCTTTCAGGTCGATGCCGCGGTGAATCCCGGCAACAGCGGTGGTCCGGTGTTCAACCGGAAGGGCGAAGTCGTGGGCATCCTCACCACGAAGTTTACCCATCCGTCTGGGATTGTGCCTGAAGGGATGGCCTTTGCCGTGCCTATCAGTTACGCCACGCCTCTGTGGGCCAACATTCCGGATTTCGATTTCTCCGCTATCGGCCGGGGCAGAAGGGAGTCGTCCAAGGGAAAAGGCAACGGGGATCTGATTACGGAACTTATGCGGACGTCTGTGCGAATCGAAACCCTGCGCATGTCCGAGGGACCGGCCACGGTCATTCACCCTGCTCCGATGCCTCCGTCTTCGGATGGCCGGCGCAGTGCCCAGCCGTCCGTCACCCATGTGCCGGCGCCTCCCGCTCCTGTCCATGAGCCGGTTCCCCTCGCCGGAGACGAATCTATCGATCGCGTGAATGCTCAACTGTTGACAACCCAGCAGGAAGAGCTCAAGCGACTTGTCGATCAAGGCCTGACACCGCCCGGCGAGATGGTGTTGATTCCGGCCGGCGAGTTCCTCATGGGCATGGAGGATGGCCTGCCTGATGCGCGTCCGATGCATCGGGTATATGTGAGTGCCTATTGGATCGACCGGCACGGGGTGACCAACGAGCAGTACCGGGCCTGCGTGGATGGAGGCGCCTGTCTGATTCCGAAAGTACGCGATGCCTTCGATGATTCGCAGCGAGCGCAATCGCCGGTGATCAACGTCACCTGGTCCCAAGCCAGAGCCTATTGTCAGTGGATCGGTAAACGATTGCCGACGGAGGCGGAATGGGAGAAGGCGGCGCGGGGAATCGACGGCCGGCGGTATCCCTGGGGCAACAACGACGCAGTCATTCAGAAAAGCAGGGTCACGCTGGCGGACGGAAATTCTTCCAATGGTGTCGATCCGCTTGGCACGCTCACGGTCTCCAGTTCCCCCTATGGCGTGTTCGGCATGATCGGCCTGGTGTCGGAATGGGTGAAGG
>JACOEF010000063.1 GCA_024998705.1 Nitrospira sp. | reverse complement strand
CTTCGGGCAGGGGTTGAATGCCCCATCCGTTGGCGCCGTTGTAGCCCTCCTGCCACCAGCCATCGAGCACGCTCAGATTAATTACCCCGTTGAGCGCAGCCTTTTGGCCGCTGGTGCCGCTCGCCTCGAGCGGGGCTCTTGGTGTGTTGAGCCAGATATCGACACCCTGGACCAGGTACTTTGCCATATGCATATCGTAGTCTTCCAAGAAGGCAATATGTCCGCCGAGGGTGTGATCGTTGCAAAAGTTCAGGACTTCGTGGATGAAGTATCGGCCTGGCTCGTCGGCTGGATGGGCTTTGCCGGCAAACACGATTTGGACCGGTCTCCATCGATTGTGGAGCAGTTGCTTGAGCCGCTCCAGGTCACGGAAGAGCAGGGTTGCGCGGTTGTAGGTCGCAAACCGTCGCGCAAATCCGATCGTGAGGGCTTCGGGATCCAGCAGCGTTCCTCGGGCGATCGCTTGCATGGGTTGGAGATGGCCGCGAATCCAGCCGTCCCGCGCCCGTTCGCGAATAAACCGCATGAGTTTTCGCCGCGTCGTTTGCCGAACGGCCCACAGGGCATCATCCGGCAGGTCCGTGACCCGTTGCCAGATGGTGGGGTCATCGACCCGTTCCGCCCAGTCAGGACTGAGATATTTGGCATAGAGAGAGCTCGACTCCGGGGAGATCCAGGTCGGCGCGTGGATGCCGTTGGTCAGGCTGCGGATGGGAACGAGATCCTGCGCCAGGCCAGGCCATAAGTGTTGCCACATTTGCCGAGAGACTCGCCCGTGTTCACGGCTGACGCCGTTCACGTGAGCTGAGAGGCGCATCGCAAGTGCGGTCATGTTGAAGCCATGCCCTGCGCTTTCAGGTGTTTCGCCCAGCCGCAGGAACTCTTCTCTGGAGAGTCCCAGTTGGCCCCAATAGTTGCTGAAGTAGCGGTCCATCAAATGAAAGGGAAAGATATCGTGTCCGGCGGGAACGGGGGTATGTGTGGTGAAGACTGTGCTCTGACGGACCAAGTCGCTCGCTTCGGCGTGGCTGCGGCCGGCAGTAACGACTTCACGGATTCGTTCCAGCGTGAGGAATGCCGAATGGCCTTCATTGCAGTGCCAGACGGCGGGATTGATACCCAGCGCGCGCAGGATACGCACGCCGCCGATTCCCAGCAAAAATTCCTGGCAGAGCCTGGTCTCTTGATCTCCACCGTAGAGTCGTGCGGAAAGGGCGCGATCTTCCGGGGTGTTTTCGGGCACATCCGTGTCGATCAGATAGAGGGACATTCGTCCGTTGCGCACTTGCCAGACGAGGACCGTGACTTGGCGATGGCCGATCTCGACTTTGATGGAGCAGGGGCTGCCGCTCGGCGTCATGGCCTGGTGAATCGGCGAATCGTGCCGATTGAAGGGCGCATAGGTGGCTTCCTGCCACCCCTCGGGGTTGATTCGCTGCTTGAAGTACCCTTGTGGGTACATGAAACCGATACCGACGAGGGGAATGCCCAGGTCGCTGGCTTCCTTGCAATGGTCCCCGGCCAGGATGCCGAGCCCGCCGCTATAGATGGGAATCGAAATGTGGAGTCCGAACTCAGCCGAAAAATAGGCGATCGGGGAATTTTGGAGCGAGGGGAACTCGGTGGCTGCCCACGTGTTCTTACTGCTCATATATTCGTCGAAGCCACGCAACACGGCGGAGTATTGGCGTGCGAAATTCGGATCGTTGGCCAATGTGGCGAAGCGCTCAGGCTTCACTCCGGAGAGCAACTGCACGGGGTTGTGATGGGTCAGAAACCAGAGAGTCGGGTCGATAGATTCAAATAGCTGCCGTGCCGGTTGGTTCCAACTCCACCAAAGATTGCGGGCCAGCTCTCCGAGCCGGTTCAGGTTGTGGGGAATCGTATCTTGAGGGGGTTGTGTGTGATCGGGTGCTTGCACGACGCCTCCGTGGAATGTGGTCGATTAGGTGAGGAAGGGGACCGTGGGGTCACGCTTCCGGAATGCTGTGCGTCAGGCGTGTCCGGCTTTGTGCCAGGATGCCCACTGGTCAGAAAAGGCAACGGTGGCGTAGCGCTCTCCGAGAATCTTGGCGACTCGATTCATGGTTGCCGTCAGTTGTTTCGCCTCCTCTTGGGTCAGATCTTGGCGGAAACGCGGATGCAATCCCCATCGCGTTTCGACTTCCTCGCCTTTAATGCTCGACATCACACTGACTAATTTAATATCGGTGCCGGTGGCTCCGCGTGGAGCGCTGCTCCCTCCGGCCGTGGCCGGGCTCGCGGTGGCATCGGCGGCTGTCGCTGGTGTCTGTCCCTCGAAAATGCCAATGAGGGCGGGAATGACGGCGCTGACACAGAGCGTGGCGGCTGCGCTGACGCCCGGATTCTTCGGAGCGCCGACGGCACTCGCGATGCGATCACTGAAGTCCCGGTACAAATCGTTCTTGGCCGGGCTGTCTTCGGTGACGAGGAACCGGTAGCGCTCATAGGTCTGTCGGCTTTCGGCCACGGCCGTTCCGATTGTCAGGACGATTTCCGTTTGGTCGCTGCCGACGCCAAAGGCGGGCTCCAGGGCTTTTTTGAGCTGGTCGATGACCGTGTCGGTCAACTCGTCCATGAATTGCGGTTGCTCCTTCAGCGGGATGTGGAGCGCTGACACGCGGTCGGTGAGGTTGAACATGACGCGCAAGAATTCGAGATAGATAGTCCACTCATCCTGGCGTTTGAGCTTCAAGGCCTGCTCCGGGGCGGCGCGTTTAATGACGGAGACGGATTCTCCTGCCACCGCGAGCATGAGCTCAGCCACGGTTTGTATTTGTTGCGCGAACGAATGCGGTCTGGTCGTCATAGAAGTCCCCTGCTGGTCCGGCATTATATACAACTCAATTTGAAGCTCCAAGTGTTGATCTTGATTAGGCGCGATCGTGGACGGCGCTCATGGATGCTGTCGTTGCAAGGGATCGGATGGTATGTTATACAGCCCGACCGCCCCGTCATGTGCCTCACTGCCCAGTCGGATGCCAACATGGACCGAGAGAGTAAGCCCTACATTCTGAAACGGACTCCGGATCAAGACCATGTCCGGAAGTTCTCGTTGGATTATGCCAAGGAGCTGAACGCGCAGCAGTATGCGGCTGTGACGGCAGTGGATGGCCCGGCACTGGTTATTGCCGGTGCCGGAAGCGGCAAAACGCGGACGCTCGTGCATCGCGTTGCCTATCTCATCGATTCCGGGGTGGATCCGTCGCACATTTTGCTGCTGACGTTCACCAGGAAGTCTGCCGAAGAAATGCTGGAACGTGTCGGCGTGTTAATCGGATCGCGCAGCCAGCGGGTCTGTGGCGGCACGTTTCACTCCGTGGCGAATATGCTGCTGCGCCGTCACGGGCGAGTGCTCGGGATCGAGCCGGGCTTTACGATCATGGATCGAGGCGATGCGGAAGATTTGATTGCTCTCCTGCGCGCTCAGCTGGGCCTGAACGAAAAAGATAAGCGATTCCCCCGCAAGGGAACCATCGCGGAGATCTACAGTAAGTGCGAAAACACGCTTCGCGGATTGGAAGAGATTGTTCTCGACGAATATTCCCACTTTGCCGACCATCTCGATGCGCTGGGGAAGCTCCAGCGCGCCTATCAGGCCGCGAAGCGCCAGCGCCAGCTGCTCGACTACGACGACCTGTTGGTGTTATTGCGGGACCTGCTGACGAAGGATGAGCCGACTCGTCACACGATCTCGCAGCAATTCCGCTACATCCTGGTGGATGAGTACCAGGATACGAATCGACTGCAGGCGGAACTCATTCGGAAGCTGGCGGCCACTCACGACAACGTCATGGTCGTGGGTGACGACTCACAATCCATCTACGCGTTCCGTGGTGCCACATTCCGCAACATCATGGAGTTTCCCTCCTGGTTCCCTGGTGCCAAGATTTACAAGCTGGAGGAGAATTACCGCAGCACGCAGCCGATTCTGAGCGTCGCGAATGAGATCATTCAGGAAGCTCCCGAGAAATATACGAAACATTTGTTCACGCGTAAGTTGGACGGGCCGCTGCCGGCGCTGGTGGAGGCGGCCGGGGAGAATGCGCAGTCTCGATTTGTGGCGCAAAAGATTCTGGAATTGCGCGAAGAAGGTGTGCCGCTGAATGAGATTGCGGTGCTGTTTCGTTCCAGCTTTCATTCATTCGATTTGGAAATCGAGCTGTCGCGTTGCGGGTTGCCGTTCGTGAAGCGGGGTGGGATCAAGTTTATTGAAGCCGCGCATGTGAAGGATCTTCTGGCCCATTTGCGAGTGGTGGTGAATCCCCAGGATGCGGTCAGTTGGCATCGGGTGCTCATGCTGGTTGAAGGGGTCGGTCCGAAGAAGGCGCAGGATCTGGTGTCGGCCATGGTGCGGGTGAACGATCCGTATGAAGTGTTGCGGGGCAGTAGCGGCCGCTCGGGCAAGGGATTGAAGGAGCTGGCACTGGTCCTCGACAATCTGTCGAAGAGCGACGATTTGAGCCCGACGGAACAGGTGAATCGGGTCTACGAATATTATCTGCCGATTCTGAAGGATCATCATGACGACTACCCCAAGCGTATTCGGGATCTGGATCATTTACACACCATCGCCGAGAGCTACCCCGGCTTGACTGAGTTCCTGGCGGATTTAGCGCTGGCACCACCAGACGGCAGTGCGGTGGGCGTGGAGGCTATGGGGCGTGACGATGAGCAGGTGGTGTTGTCGACGATTCATTCGGCGAAGGGGTTGGAGTGGCAGTGTGTGTTTTTGCTATGGGTGGTGGATGGAAAATTCCCCTCGGTCTTCTCGTTCAATACCGATGAGGAACTCGAAGAGGAGCGGCGGTTGTTGTATGTCGCCGTGACGCGGGCGAAGCGCTACCTGTTCTTGACCTATCCGATCAATGTCTACGATCGGAGCTCGGGCATGTTGTTGTCCAAACCATCGCGATTCCTCGATCACGTGTCTCCCCGTTTGTTCGAAACCTTGGCCTTGGTCGAGGAAGGACATGGGCACGATTGGGCGCGCGAGGATGACCGGTATGTCTAGGGTGATCGTGCTCGCCAGATAACGTG
>JACOEF010000581.1 GCA_024998705.1 Nitrospira sp. | reverse complement strand
CTTCCTCGGTCAGCCGCTTGATCATCTCGATAGCCTTCTGGGCCGATGCTTCGTCCGAGGAGGCAATCGTCACATCACCGGTGTCTTCGACGCTGATCTTCACGCCGGTCTCGGCGATGATGCTGCGAATCATCTTCCCACCCGGGCCGATGACGTCCCGAATCTTGTCTTGTTTAATTTTCATCGGGAATATGCGCGGGGCGAAGGCTGACAGTTTGGTTCGCGGCTCAGTCAATGCCTGGGCCATACACCCGAGAATGTGCAACCGACCCGCTTTGGCTTGGGAGAGCGCCTCACGCATCAGCGTCGCGGTGATGCCGCCGATCTTGATATCCATCTGCAGCGCCGTGACGCCGCTTTTCGTTCCCGTCACTTTGAAGTCCATATCGCCCAGGTGGTCTTCCAATCCGAGAATGTCCGACAGGACCAGTACCTGATCGCCTTCCTTGATCAATCCCATCGCGATCCCCGCCACCGGCTCCTTGATCGGCACGCCCGCATCCAACAGCGCCAATGTACCGCCGCACACCGTGGCCATCGAAGAGGATCCGTTGGACTCCAGGATTTCTGAGACGATCCGCACGGTATAGGGGAACTTATCTTTTCCAGGGATAATCGACTTGAGGGCTCGCTCGGCCAATGCGCCATGCCCAACTTCACGACGGCCCGGCGACCGCAGCGGCCGCGCCTCGCCGACGCTGAAGGGTGGGAAATTGTAGTGCAGCATGAAGGTGCGCATGTATTCGCCCTCCAAGGCATCAATGCGCTGCTCATCATCGGCCGTGCCCAGCGTCACCACCGCCAAGCTCTGCGTTTCCCCGCGCGTGAACACCGCGGAGCCGTGCGCACGGGGCAAGACGCCCACTTCGCACGTGATCGGGCGGATGTCTGCCGGGCCACGCCCGTCGGCACGCACCCGCTTCTCAAGGATCATGTTGCGGACTTCGGTGTACTCCAGTCCGTGGAAAATAATCTTGACGTGCCGATCCCGATTGGGCTCATCCGACTTGAGCTTTGCAACCGCCTCGGCCAACACCTGATCCAGACGTTCCTGCCGCGCACTCTTATTGGGAATGAGAATGGCTTCGCGAATCGGACCGGCCACAAGCGCCCGCACCTGCTCGGTCAACGCGGCATCGATCGGCTCCTG
>JACOEF010000886.1 GCA_024998705.1 Nitrospira sp. | reverse complement strand
GGTACGGCCAGTAAAGTGGTCGAGCAGACGGTGTTGGAGGCCAAGCACGCGGGGCATCTGAAATACATGAGCTTGGATGCGAAGAAAAATGCCGATGTGAACAATGCCGGTATTGCGGTTCGAAACAAAGAGGGCGAGTGGGTTGTTATGAACCGAAACGCAAAAATCGCCATCGTCGACGACAGCGGCCGGGAGCGTGAGAAGTATCCGGTTGTCTATGGCGCCAAGATCAAGGTGAAGGACGGCGATCGGGTTGAGGTTGCTCAGAAGTTGGTCGAGTGGGATCCCTATTCGTTAACCATCCTGACGGAGACGGGCGGAAAGGTTGCCTACGGCGACATTCTCGAAGGCGTCACCATGAAGGAAGAGTTCGACGAAGTGACCGGATTGTCACGTAAGGTTATCATCGAGCAGAGCGGGGCCACACTACGACCGCGCGTATCGATCAAGGATGACAGTGGAAAGACGGCCAAAGTTTCGGGGTCGGGAGGTGCGCCGGTTGCCCGATATCTTCTGCCAGTCGGGGCCCACATTTTCGTTGAGAAGGGTGCCATGGTGCATCCCGGTGACGTCCTAGCCAAGATTCCGCGTGAAACGACCAAGACCAAGGACATCACCGGAGGTCTTCCACGGGTTGCTGAACTGTTCGAGGCCCGCAAGCCTAAGGAGCAGGCGGTGATCAGTGAGATCGACGGAGAAGTGTCGTATGGCGGGTTTGTGAAGGGTATGCGCAAGGTCCTGGTCGACAATAAGATGGGCGATGTCAAAGAGTACTTCATCCCCAAGGGGAAACACGTCAACGTCCACGAGGGGGACTGGGTTCGGGCCGGTGAGCCCCTCATGGACGGTTCTGCCAACCCTCATGACATCCTGGATGTATTGGGGCCAAAGGAACTGCAGAAATACCTGGTCGACGAAGTGCAGGACGTCTATCGCTTGCAGGGTGTGTCTATCAATGACAAGCATATCGAGATCATTGTTCGGCAAATGCTGCGTAAGGTCAGGATTGAGGATCCGGGAGATACGTCCTTCTTGCCTGGCAGTCAGGTCAGCAAGGGCCTATTCGATGTGGAGAACCAGCGGGTGCTCGAGAAGGACGGGAAGCCGGCGCTCGGGAAGCCGGTCCTGCTGGGTATCACCAAGGCTGCGTTGACCACGGATAGCTTTATCTCCGCCGCGTCGTTCCAAGAGACGACCCGCGTGTTGACTGAAGCTGCCATTAATGGGCGCGAGGACAACCTCCTCGGCTTGAAGGAAAATGTGATCGTGGGACGACTGATTCCTGCCGGTAGTGGATTTGAGGAGTATCGGGAAACCTTTGTGGCCAGTGCCAAGGCTCCTGGCGAGCTCTCCGGTGGGCAACCGCTGCCCGTGGCTGTCGGCCAGTCTGCGGGTGGTTCGCCGGATGCCCCAACCGAAATAATGGATGAAAAGAAAAAGAACATTCTTGACATAAGTAGGTCACATCTCTATAATCCGACGGCTTCGCTCACGAGTGTTTTTTTGAGCAACCGTCTGTTTTTCAAGAAAGAGTACGTGCATGCCAACGATTAATCAGCTGGTGCGAAAAGGCAGGACGCTCGTTAAGTCAAAGACGAAGAGTCCTGCGCTCAAGCGCTGTCCTCAGAAGCGCGGTGTCTGTCTCCGTGTCTATACCACGACCCCGAAGAAGCCGAATTCGGCGCTGCGAAAAGTGGCTCGTGTGCGGTTGACGAACGGGATGGAGGTCACGACCTATATCCCGGGTGTCGGACACAATCTTCAGGAGCACTCGATCGTGTTGGTTCGTGGCGGCCGCGTGAAGGACTTGCCTGGTGTGCGCTACCACATCGCTCGTGGTTCGCTCGACGCCGTTGGCGTGGCCGATCGTAAGCAGGCGCGTTCGAAGTATGGGGCAAAGCGTCCCAAGTAGTAAGTGATTGTGTCGTCGCGCATATGCGTGGCGAAAACCGATTTTATTTTATAGGACAACGATGCCACGCGGACAATTTTTTGGTCAT